>JBGSXT010000120.1:0-2754 GCA_041751295.1 Mariniblastus sp. | reverse complement strand
CTGCGATCTCCCTGACCGATGTGTTGCTGGTTACGCGCGCCGATTCAATCCTTGCTCGCTCGTCCGCTGACAGGTCGATCAAATTCGCAACCAATGCGGCGGCGTTGCCGTTTTCAACAGTTTCCAATGTCTGTGTCAGAGCCGACAATAACTGATCGCATTCCGCCTTGCCGGCGATCAGAGGTGGTTCCAATCGGATTACATCGCGACTCATGAACGAGGGTGCCACGCGAACATGATGCGTATGAAGCAGATGGCTGACGATCAGATGCATCAGTAGATCTTGATCAACGAGTACCGGCATCAAGCCCCGTTGACTCTTCAAAACGTCGAAATCGAACTCAATCGCCTGCATGTAGCCGCAGCCACGTACCTCCCTGACTAAACGGCCAAATTGCAACTGTATGGCCTGCAAACCATGCAGGAGATAGGATCCACATTCGGCGACATGGCGCACCAATTTTTCATTTTCAGCGGTCAGTTCGCCAAGCGTGGCCAGTCCGCAGGCCGATGCCAAAGCGTTGCCGGCAAAAGTAGACGAATGCCGCAAACCAAAGCGAATCGAATACGCATCGGGCTGGCATAATACCGCTCCGACAGGAACCAACCCGCCCCCCAAAGCCTTGGCCAAAGTCATGACATCGGGCACGACATTTTCGTGCTGACAGGCAAACAGCCGCCCCGTCCGTCCCAATCCCGTCTGAACTTCATCCACCACCATCAACACATCAAACCGATCGCAGACTTCACGCACACGCGACAGATACCCGGCGGGCGGCAGTACGATGCCCGCTTCGCCCTGAATTGGTTCCACGATAAACGCGGCAAAATGCTGTGGAGACCGAGTTAAAGCCTTAGCCAGTGCCTGAGTATTACCAAACGGCACATGTTCAAAATCGTCGCAGCGGGCAAAAAATCCATTCTGAAACGATTCACTTCCGGTCGCAGATAGTGAACCGGTCGTCAAGCCATGAAAGCCCTTCCGGGTCGACAGGATTCCGGGTCGATTTTTGGCCGCGCGGCACAATTTGATGGCAACCTCCGTCGCTTCCGCACCGCTGTTGCAGAAAATAACATGCTTGAACCCTGCAGGAGCCACTTGCAACAACCGCTCCGCCAATTGTCCTGCTGTATCCAGTAACGATTGCGTGGCGACATTGGGCAGCTGGTTAATGCGAACCGATTGAAGTGCCTGCCAAATCGAATCGGGATTGTAGCCAAACGGCAACCCACCGTACTGGGCAATGCAATCAAGAAACTGGTTGCCCGCTACGTCCCACAGATAACAACCTTCGCCGCGCACGAAGTTGATGTCCAATCCGACTCGTGACAACAGCTTCGATTTGATCGGTTCGACGAGTCTGGCATACGAATGGGGATGGCGAAATTCGGATTCGCCCTCGCTTTGAAGCATCCGGGTCAGGTGATCGAACCCGCTTTCGTCCATATTCACCTCGGCCAGAAGTTCCTGAACGATTGCCTGCTTTTCTGCCTTAAATGACGCCAGCAGTTCAGGGGTTACGGAGCCTTTGGGAGCGCGATAGATGATGTCATCGCCACGGAGTGAGAACCTGATTCCGCGATTCCGCAATTCTGCCAATAGCGATGCTGGCTTCAAATCAGCCCCTCCTCGATTTCCAATACTGCCTGTTTTTCGGAAACGGAATAGTGCGGAAATTGGCTGGCCCCGACAGCCGTCGCACCAACAGCCGTCGCAATGGTTTCGTCGATCAGGCCATCACGAAAAATATCTGCGACCGGCAACTTGATATTCAAGTCCCTTTCGATTCGCACGATCAGCCCGACCACGTCCAACGAACTGATATCCAGTTCACTCCAACGGGCACCATCAGGAATCGAATCCAATTGCAATTCCTCCCGAATCGTTTCTCTCAGCTGATTCAAGCGTTGCCGATCCCACGATAGTTCATTTGCATTATGAATTTCGATTGGCGAACTGGAATTGTTGCGCGACACCGCCAGTCGAATGGATGATTCAAGCCGACCGGAAACAAGTGCCATGGCACGTCGATCCAACTTGCCAGAAGGATTCAACAACAGTTCGCTATGGACATGGATCGCGAACGGAACCATGTATTTTGGCAGCTGCCTGGCCAGAAATGTCTTCAGGACGGATTCATCGATAGGACTTGCGTCGCGATTACAAACGTGGGCGATCAGCCTTGAATTCGCCTCCTCGCCATCCATCACCGCGACGGCCTGCGAAACAGTCGGGTGGTCCATCAGAGCGGATTCAACATCTCCCAATTCAAATCGGTGCCCATGCAATTTTACCTGCTGGTCATTGCGTCCATGGAATTCCAGATTTCCATCTTCATGCAGGCGGGCGATATCGCCGGTTCGAAACAGTCGCCCAAATTTAGGGTGTTCCACGAATCTGGCGTTTGTTTCGAACGGGTTATTGAAATAGCCTTTCGCGACTCCCGCTCCACCAATAAAAAGCTCGCCGCAAATGCCGATCGGTTTGCGCTGCAGGTCGTTGCCAAGTACATAAACCTGCTGGTTCGCCAAAGGTTTTCCGATACGCACTGATTGCTGTTTTGTGATTTCCCAGACCGTTGACCAGATCGTCGTTTCGGTCGGTCCGTACATGTTGAAAACATCGCCCATAGCGAGCTGCGCGAGTTGATCGGCCAGCGGCTGGGGCAGTACTTCGCCACCGACAAAAACCTTCGACAACCTTGCCATTGCTGCCTGGTTCTGCTTGTCTGCCAGCAACAGCCTCATCTTCGC
>JBGSXT010000119.1:0-7509 GCA_041751295.1 Mariniblastus sp. | reverse complement strand
AACAAGGTACCTCGACTGGTTTACACCAGCAGCCCGAGCGTTGTTTTCAATGGCGAGCATCAAATCAATGCCAACGAGACTCTGCCGTATCCGCGGCGGTGGCTCTGTCACTACCCGCATTCGAAGGCGCTGGCGGAACAGCACGTATTGCAGGCTAACAGCTTTTCCGGTTTGATGACGTGTGCGTTGCGACCGCATTTGATCTGGGGACCGCGGGACCGTCATCTGATTCCACGACTGGTGCAACGGGCAAAAGCCGGACAACTGCGTCGGGTTGGAGAAGGGACCAACCAGATCGACATGATTTACATCGATAATGCGGCTCGGGCGCATATTCTGGCTGCCGAGGCGATGCAACCTGGTTCGCCGGTGTGCGGAAGTGCCTATTTTTTGTCACAGAATGATCCCGTGAATTGTTGGGGCTGGATCAATGAAATCCTGATGCTGGCAGGCTTGCCGCGGATCAGTAAATCCATTTCGTACCTGTCGGCCTACCGATTGGGAACAGCGCTCGAAACTTGGCATGAAATGCTGAACATCGAAGCCGAACCGAGGATGACCAGGTTTCTGGCTGCCCAGTTGGCCAAAAGTCATTATTATGATACTTCCCGCGCGAAAAACGACTTCGGATACTACCCGACCGTTACTACCGATGAAGGCATGCGGCGTCTTGCCGAAACTCTTCAGGTTGAATGAAGACAATCCACGGCGACCGAAATTTTCGGTGTGTCCCCTTCGGTGATCGGTCGCTGGCCATTGCTATTTGAGTGCTCTACCGGTACAGTTCGTTGCCGGCAAAGGATTACCCCGGTATCTTCCAGACTATGCCGTTTCCGAGACCTAGCCGATGATATCGCTTCCAAATTTCAACCCGTTGCCAGGCAACCCATTGCCGGACGATTGGCGAGTCGTGATCACAGGAATTGGTCTGACCGCACCCAACGGCAACTGCTTGCGGGATTTTCGGGACGGATTGCTTTCCGGCCGCAGCGGTGTCCAAAAATATGAAATCCGCTATTTTGGCAAAACAATTGCCGGTATCTGTGACTTCGATGTCAATCGTTATCAAAGCCGAAAAGATGCCCGGCGGGGAACGCGGGCGGGAAGTGTGGGTGTTTACTGCGCCAATGAAGCGATCGCCCACAGCGGACTCGATTGGGAGAACACGGACCGCTCGCGGGTCGGGGTCTATGTCGGTGTGACGGAACATGGAAATGTCGAAACAGAAAACGAAGTCCATGCCCTCCGTGAATTTGATTACGACACTTCGTATTGGTCACATCACCATAATCCGCGAACTGTCGCCAATAATCCGGCTGGCGAAATCGCATTGAACATGAACATCACCGGGCCCCATTATACGATTGGGGCCGCCTGTGCAGCCGGAAACGCAGGCATGATTCAGGGGCTGCAAATGTTGCGGCTGCACGAATGTGATCTGGCGATTGCGGGCGGCGTCTCGGAAAGCATTCACACGTTTGGAATATTCGCGGGCTTCGCCAGTCAGGGTGCGTTAGCAAGCCACGATGATCCGGCCAAGGCGTCACGTCCTTTCGACAAGAACCGGAACGGCATCGTGGTGGCGGAAGGCGGCTGTTTATACGTCCTCGAACGATTGTCGGACGCCCGTGCGCGAGATGCAGAAATTTACGGCGAAATTGTTGGATATGCGATGAACACGGACGCCACCGATTTTGTATTGCCTAACGCCGAGCGGCAAACACAGTGCATGAACCTGGCCTTGCAACGGGCGGGTATTGCGGCCGACGAAATCGACATTGTCAGCACGCATGCCACTGGAACGGGGCAGGGGGATATTCTGGAATGTGAAGCGATTCGAAATGTATTTGGGGAATGCCAGACCACCTGGATCAACAATGCCAAGAGTTTCATTGGGCATACGATGGGAGCCGCAGGTGCGTTGGAACTGGCCGGAAATCTGGTGGCCTTTGAGGACGGTGTCGTTCATCCGACGATCAATTTGGATGAAATTGATGCGGAATGTCACCTGGAACGGCTTGTTGTTAACGAACCGAAAGAAATTGCCAACGTCGAATACATTTTGAACAATTCCTTTGGTATGTTGGGAATTAATTCGGCGTTGATTGTCAGGAAGATGTAGCCGGGTTGGTCATTAATTGAATTAGTAATTTGTTGGTTTGGTTTGAATTTTTTGGAGAGCCGCATGGCCCCTGAAGAAATACGGGAAGCAGTCATCGACATTTTGGGTGACATCGCTCCAGATGAAGATTTATCGGATTTGAATGGTGATGTTGCGTTCCGCGAACAATTGGAACTCGACAGCATGGATTTCCTCGATATTGTGATGGAATTGAGGAAGCGTTATCGGGTCCAGGTTCCGGAAGAAGATTACGCCGAGCTGAATTCGCTGGCGTCGACCGTCGCCTATTTGACGCCCAAAATGGAACACGTTCCGGTTTAGTTCTTTATCACGTTCCGGTTTAGTTCTTTATCAAATCCAGGATTGTGGATTGCCCGGTGTGATGTGACGCTCCGTCATCGGGAATCACAACGGCGGAGCGTTGTGCCACGCGGCGTTAAACCGGCGTTTGCAGATGGGTCCTGTTGATCATGTATGACACCATCATTATCGGCGCAGGAATGAGCGGGCTGGCGGCTGGCATCCGTCTGGCGCACTACGATCAAGAGGTCTGCATCCTCGAACGACATTATACAATCGGTGGATTGAACTCTTTCTATCGGCGGAACGGACGCGACTTTGACGTGGGCCTGCACGCGGTCACAAACTTTACCGAAAAGGGTTCCAAGCGCGGGCCGCTGGCCCGAATTCTAAGGCAACTCAGATTCAAGTGGGAAGATTTTGCGTTGGCCCCCCAGCTGGGTTCCCGCATTGCCTTTCCCGGCGTTAATCTACGTTTTGACAATGACCTCGATCTGTTGCGGTCGGAGGTTGCGAAAACATTCCCGTCGCAACGGGACAATTTTGAAAATCTGATTGCCCGAGTCGCCGATTACGACGACCTCGATCAGGCATCGTTTGAGGTTTCCAGTCGGCAGGTTTTGGGTCAAACGATCAGCGAGCCGCTGTTGATTGAGATGATCCTATGTCCGCTGATGTGGTACGGAAACGCTGCCGAGCATGATATGCCCTGGGGGCAGTTCAGTATCATGTTTCGCAGCATTTTCATGGAGGGGTTTGCCCGCCCGTTCAAGGGGGTCCGTCTGATACTCAAGAATCTCGTCAAACGGTTTCGCAGCCTGGGAGGCGAATTGCTGTTGCGCAAAGGCGTAAAGCAGATTCACGTTGAAAAGGGTCGGGCGGTGGCAGTCGAGCTCGACAGCGGTGAGCAGTTTCAGGGCAAACGGATACTTTCGTCTGCCGGTTATTTGGAGACGCTGCGCATCTGTTCGGACTCAAGTGAATTGGACCCGCGCGTCGCCGGAAAAATGACTTTCATTGAATCGATATCTGTCCTCGATCGTCAACCCCAACAGATTGGACATGACGAAACCATCGTTTTTTACAATGATCGCGAACACTTTGATTGGCGGCAACCGGAAACAGGACTCTGTGACCCAGCAACCGGCGTCATCTGCTCGCCAAACAACTATTTGTATGACGCCGATCAGGGTTTATTGGCTGACGGTATCGTTCGGATTACGACGATTGCCGATTTTGACCGCTGGAACGCCTTGGACCCGTCAGCTTATCAACGTGAGAAATTGAATTGGTATGATCGCAGCGTTGCCGCCAGCGTCCGTTTTATTCCCGACTTTCGCCCCTACGTGATCGACACAGATTTATTCACTCCAACCACGATCCGCCGATTCACTTGGCACGATAACGGTGCAGTTTATGGCGCACCTGACAAACGAATTGATGGCCGGACGCATCTGGAAAATCTGTTTATCTGTGGGACGGATCAGGGCTATGTTGGCATTATCGGGGCGATGATGAGTGGCATTGCCATGGCCAATTTGCATTGCCTGCAGCATTAGTCTGTCAGCTTCAAAACGGACGCAAGAAATCGCTACAGACCCTCTTGGGAACAATTTTGGCAATTATCGAACAGGGCAGTTAATTGTTGCTAAAACGAACGGTCCGAGTTGCGAAATGTTTGCGAAAGTGCTGCTGTTGTTTTGTCGTAAATGCCAGCCTTTAATGGACTTGCGGATTGGCGTCCCTGAATCTTGCATTCAAAACAAATCAGTTCGGTTTAGGACTTTTGTTCCAGCTGAATTCAGGAATGGAGGTAAGAACCTGACGTTGGGGCGTCGTGGCTGATGTGGATAACCCCAATTTGAAGCCGTGTTGTGGGGACGGGATTGAATCGGACTTAAGGAGTTTTGGTAGCCTTTTCAGCGTTCCTAATGAAATTTATTTTTGCGTTATAATCGGTTTTTTCGTTCCAAAATTTGCATCAACTGGAATTAACCGTTAAAATATTAGACACAGCCATGAGTAACCAACGATTTCCGAGCGGTTAGAGAGGTCCGCCTGGAGTGAAAGTTGCATGGCGTCTTTTCGCGATTTTCTTCGGCCTTCATACAAATCGGAACGAGAGGCAATTGAAATGTTCAACGAGAATTCAGCTGCTCCGCCCAAACGGGTAATCAATCATTACCTGGTATTTGCAAACAATCTCAAAGTCACACCGCTACTCCTGAATGACCAATCCAATTCATTCGAAGTTTACACGATCAATTCTCGTAACGAGTACGTCGATTGTTTTCAGACGTTGCGTCCAGGTTGTGTTTTCACGACGATGGAGGATGACTTTCTGGATTACCCCAACATCAACTTGATGTCGCGTTTGATGCCCGTAGTGATGGTGACCAACAGCACTTCCATAAGTATAGCGGCGGAAGCAGCAAAACGAGGTGCCCATTCGATATTGCGAAATACCAACGATCCGGAAAAAGTTCGCAATGCGATTCGAAATGCCTGTTTTGCCGATTCAGGTCATGATCTCTCGCCGCTGGCGATCCGTTTGCGCATCAACAACCTGACCAGCAAAGAAAAGCAAGTTGCCTGGTTGAGTTTGCGCGGCAAAACGACCAAAAGTATTTCCCACGAATTGGATGTTTGCCATCAAACCGTAGACAAACACAAGAAGCGAGCGATGAGCAAATTGAAAGCCTCGAGCGTTGTCGATTTGATGAACATGCTCCTTGATTCCCATCGACTGGCAGCTGGTGGCGCCTGTAGCCGACTATGTTCGCTGCCAAGGCCACACCATTTGCTTCCTGCCCCGGCGCTCAAAAACGCGGCCAATCACGCGAGTTGATTTGGCTTGCTCAGTAGTTTGCCTGCATTGTTTTTCAGCATGTTTGCACTTGAAATTCTGCGCAATTAGACACAATAGGGATTCGTCGAGCCAATTGTTGATGGCCCGGAAATTCGCATTACCTAAAGTGCTTGCGTCATTCTCCATTTTTCTACGATGCCAAAAGATTTTCTTCGAGGAGCCGCCGAATCATACGATGTCGTTGTCATTGGCAGCGGGCTGGGTGGATTGACCGCTGCCAATATTCTGGCACGCGAAGGCCGCAGCGTCCTGCTGCTTGAACAGCATTACAAACTGGGGGGCATGGCAACCTGGTTCAAACGGCCGGGCGGGCACATCTTTGATATTTCACTACACGGCTTTCCTTACGGTATGGTCAAAAGTTGCCGTCGCTACTGGTCGGATGAAATTGCCGATTCGATTGTGCAGCTGCATCACGTCCGTTTCGATAATCCCAACTTCTCGCTGACGACAAGCTTCAATCGCGTCGACTTCACCCAGCTGCTGACGAAACAATTTGGGATCGAACCGGCAACCATCGACGGGTTTTTTGACACCGCCCGCAACATGAATTTCTATGACGATCAATCATTGACGACGCGAGAACTGTTTGATCGCTTTTTTCCCGGCCGCGAGGACGTGATTCGGCTGTTGATGGAACCTATCACTTACGCCAATGGTTCGACGTTGGAAGACCCGGCACTGACGTACGGGATCGTTTTCTCCAATTTCATGTCCAAAGGAGTCTTCACGTTTCAAGGGGGCACGGACTACCTGATCAACTCGATGGAAAACGAAATGAGACGCAGCGGCGTTGACATCCGAATCCGCTGCGACGTCGAGAAAATCGGAATCAGGAATGGCAACATACATTCGGTCACGGTCAATGGTCGAGAAATCAGGACGACCTGCGTCGTTTCCAACGCCAATTTGAGGAGTACGATTTTCAATTTGACGGGCGAGGAATATTTCGACGAACAGTTTATCCAACAAGCGAAGGAAGTGCGGCTGAACAATTCCAGCACACAGGTCTACATGGCGCTTGCGGATGGTGACGAAATCGATCGCAGCACAGGTGATTTGCTGTTCTGTTCGACCGCCGGCGCGTTTCAAACGGATTTGTTGTTGAGTCGCGACATTACCAGCCGCACTTTTTCGTTCTACTACCCCGATATTCGACCCGCAGGCAAAGGCCGATTCCTGATCGTCTCCAGCACCAACGCCAATTACGAAGATTGGTCGGAGCTGACCGACGACGAGTACGAGGCCAGCAAGCAGGACCTGGTGCAAACCACGTTGGATGCATTGGAGAAATACGTGCCGAATTGCCGAGGCCGGATCGTTCATGCCGAAGCAGCCACACCAAAAACTTTCCAGCATTACACCAAACATATCGATGGCTCAAGCTTCGGCACCAAGTTCGAAGGACTGGCCGTGAGCCGTTCGCTTCCAGAACAGATTCCGGGTTTATACCATGCCGGCAGCTGCGGAATCATTATGTCAGGCTGGTTGGGCACCATCAATTACGGAGTGATCGTGGCCAACGACGTATTCAATTTTCTCAGCGACATGCCATCGACCTCGCCGGTCGCCAGTGCGCTTTGAAACCGGAAATAGAACCAGTGAAACCATCGACCATGAATCAGATCTATCAGGCTCTTCCCCATCGACCGCCGATGTTGCTGGTCGATGAAATCGTTTCGCAGGACCAGTGCCAGATCGTTTGCAGAAAAACATTCCGGGTCGAGGAATATTTTTTTCAGGGGCATTACCCGGACTATCCTCTTGTGCCGGGCGTGATTCTCTGCGAATGCGGCGTCCAATCGGGAGCGATTCTGTTGGCCGGACATGTCGTCGGTGGTGACTCGGTTCCCGTGCTCACCAAACTGGATAATGTACGTTTCAAAAAAATGGTGCGACCTGGCGAGACGATTGAAATGCATGTCCAGTTGGACGAACAGCTGGCCATCGCCTTCTACATGTCAGCGAAAATCATCTGCGAGAATCAAACGGCGGCCCGGTTTTCGTTCGTTTGCACGGCCACTCGGAAAGCGGAATCGCGGTAATGGACTTCCTTCAGTTGGCTGGAAAAGTGATCGTGGTCTTTGGTGTGGCGAACAAAAAGAGTGTCGCGTGGCACGTGGGGCGGACGTTGGAAGAGGTCGGTGCCAAGGTCATTTATGTGGTGCGCAGCCCGCAGCGGTTGGAATCGCTATCCGCCAATCTGTTGAAGGACCGC
>JBGSXT010000118.1:0-2977 GCA_041751295.1 Mariniblastus sp. | reverse complement strand
ACAACCGGGTTTCGTGTGTCCGAATGCCCTCCAGTCCCTTGAGCATTTCATAGCCTTCGATCCAAAAGCCCTTTTCGGGGAAATGGTGATCCGATAGCAGTGTTCCCCAAACGCTGTGCGTATGCAGCACAGCACCAGTTCCTGGAAGTTCGGCCAACACGACATGCAACATCGTTTCCGCCGAAGATTTGGGCTGGCCGCCTGTCGAGGGGGCTCCGGAGGCATCAATCCGAACAAAATCCTCCCGATTCAATTTCCCTTTATCGCCGCCGCTGGTCGTCACCACCAGCTCCAACGGATTCCGGCCAATCACCGCGCTGTAATTGCTGCTGGTTCCAACCGACCAGCCACGCGCGTGAAAAAACCGGCCGCAATCGCGCAAGTCATCAACCGCTCCCTCCAGACCGAACAGGGGATGCTCCTCTGGAAAACACCGATCGATGTCCGGACGAGGCAATTCAGTCTGATAGTCAGAATCCATCTCGTTGCCACATTCCAGAAATCTTCATCTGCCAACCCTTTCGTTGTAGTTTCTGGTCGATGATAGTGCAACACGCACTATTCAATCGATCGTATAGTTGGTCATCGGGTTTTGCAGTCCTTTTGATCTGTTTTCCATTTTTGATCTGACGTGGGAAATCGACTATAATCCCAGACTCATTCAAATTCATTTTTTCAAGGGAAACTTGATATGAAGACAGCATCGAGAGGATTTACAATCGTCGAACTGCTCACGGTCATGGCGATGATTGGTACCGTGGTCGGAATGTTATTGCCGACATTGCAGAATGCACGCGAAGCCGCTCGACGCGATGCGTGCGGTAACAAGATGCGTCGGCTGACGCTTGCCTTGCAGGGTTATCAAGAAACATTCGAAACCTTTCCGCCGGCTCTGGTAATCAGTCCATTGACCAATCCACAATACGATCGTGAACCGGCCCCGGTTGAAGGCGTTTTTTGGAGTTGGGCCTACCGGGTCGCTCCCTATTTCGGTTTTCAGGAATTCTTTGATCAAATTGACCCCGTCGAAGATTTCCCCTTTTGGTCCTATTTTGGACCTGACCACCCCAACGCAGGACTGTCGCTGACCAGTCAAAGAAACAGTTTGTTCGGATGTCCATCAGATCCGCGATATCCAATCGAAAACTGGATCGATCCCGGCAACAAAAACAATCAGGCCGCCATCACGTCGTACTTGGGAGTCAATGGTCGCAATCAGTTTGCGGAAGGCGATGGGGATGTCACCCACTCTAACCCTCCAAACGGTCAGGACGGAATACTGTATGTCAACTCAAGCGTATCGATTGACGACATTACCGACGGAACCAGCAACACGATCATTCTGGGTGAACGTCCGCCAACGGCAAACCTGGAATGGGGATGGGGCTGGGCCGGCGCGGGAAGTTCGCCAAGTGGAGTATTTTTTGGCACCGCCGATGTTGTTTTGGGCGTACATGAATGGGCCTCTCTTCCATCAAACCCCACTGTAATCAGCGACTACTTCCGTCCCGGCGAAATCGATGATCCATCAAATACTCATCGCTATCACTTCTGGAGTCTTCACCCGGAAGGTGGCAATTGGGCGTTTGCTGACGGAAGCATCCGATTCCTGACCTTTCTGGTAGACAGTCCCATCAATGAAACGACAGATCCTGATAACTCTCCGCCGACCGTACTGGCGCAATTTGCGACTCGAGCCGGTGGTATCGGACTGAGTAATTCTGATCATTGAAGTCGAGCCCAGATTCATCCCACATCGTCGCTTTCGTGCAGATTGTCCACCGTTCCCTCGACCAGGTTGCCGTTGCTCACCTGGAAAAATGACGGCAGAATCGTGGTGCTGAACGACACGGCGTACTGGGCGATATTGACCGGGTTCGCATTATCAGTCTTGGGCACCGGAAATACCAAATCCTGTGCGATCGCGATGATCATAGTGGCTGTCGTTTCAGCTGTTTGCACCTCCTGTATTTGGCTTCAATCTGGCAACAACGGGGAATGCAGTTCAAAGTACGTCGTGTTCTATCCATTATTCACATACAGTATCGTGATACTCTTTGCCGGTCTGGCCATGTATCTTAAATCGCTCAAACGCTGAAACAGCGATTAAATCTGGGTTGGGAATTTGCTGGTTGTCAGCTGTGCATTCTCGGCAGAGGATCGCCGACGTTGATGATTTCTGTTTCGAGTGCCGACAAGACTTCCAGCCGCTGGCGAACCCGTTCGTCATCACCAAAATATTTCGCCATCCGCACGTACGTCGTGTGGTGGCGCGCCTCCGATTCGAACAGGCTGGCATAAAATTCCGATAGTTCCCTGTCTTCCACGCGTTTGGCGAGCAAATGAAACCGTTCGCACGAGCGGGCCTCGATCAGGCTGGCGACCAGCAATCGGTCGATTGCCCGCTCCGGTTCCGATTTGCGGACCAGATCGTTCAATTGTCGGCCGTAGCTGCCCGGCTTGAGGCGGCGGAACGGGATGGCCCGTTTTTCCAGCAGATCAAGTACCATCACAAAGTGGTCCAGTTCCTCATTCACAATCCCGGCCATTTCACGGCACAGGTCCTGTTGATCGACGTAGGCAAAGATCAGGTTCATCGCGCAACCAGCTGCCTTCTTTTCACAATGCGCGTGATCAATCAAAATTTCGGCCAGATTGGTATCAACCAGTTCAAGCCACCGTTTTGACGATTCCGATTGCAGATTCAACATTTTTGTACTTCCTGAACGGACGGCATGCATAAATATACTAAGAGCTTATCCCAATACCAGCACGAAGCGCAAGCAAGGTTTCATTCGCTTGCGCTTCGTGCTGGTATTTCAAGTTTTGGGATAGGTTCTAAGAGCCTATTCCGGAAAACGAAAATGAGCGGTCGATGAACTTTGGCAAAAACAAGGACTGGGACGATCAATACGATGACCGCTATGTTGTCCGTTCGGATCGCGACGTCAGAACGGGGCGTTCCACTGTTTGGATT
>JBGSXT010000117.1:0-3469 GCA_041751295.1 Mariniblastus sp. | reverse complement strand
GCCCCTGAGTCGCTCGTTTCCAAAGCGGAGACGTTGATTCAAAATTATACGGAAGTCAAAACGCCTGGTCTGGAACTGGCAATCAGTCATGCCCAATACCTGCGCGCTGAACGGGAATTTCTCGCCTGGTGGCGCGCTGGTGCACCAGCGGACAGGCGGGGTGAAATTCTCGAAAACTTTCGCCTGGTCCATGAACGCCTGCAACAACAAATCGATTGGAATAATTCGTTCCAGCAACGGGCTTTCGCCACATTTCCCGACGACGAACAGGAAATCAGGATTCGGCAACAGCAGCTGGATGAAATCGAAACCCGGATTGTGCATGCTAACTACCTGGCAGGATGGTCACATTACTTTTCGGCGATTATTCCGATTCAAAATGATTCCGTTCGGCTTGCTCAATCACAAATAGCATTTTATCGAACGCTACGCATCGAGCAGGAGAAACCGATCGACGAGATCGATTCGAAGTGGCTCGATTTTTCTTCCCCATTGAGCCGGCGGACATTGATGGGATTGGCACTGGTTTACGAAGCCCAGGAAAAACCGAATCCGCTCCGGTTTTGTCTCGCGGCAGCCAGGAAATTGGGTGGCAAAAATGACGATTGGAAGATTTGGCAGTTCAACGCTTTGGCATATTCAAAGCAGTGGGTTCAGGCGGTCGAATTTGCCAATTCTCTGGACTCCGAAAATTTGGCCGCTGACCTTGCGAGTCAGTTTTGGGAAACGGTGATTGATGCTGGATTTGTCGGATTGAATTTTGATACCAACGCGGGATACGAATTGCAACGAATCGGTTTGCGGGGGCTGCTGCGGCAGTTCGATGCCGAAGCTATAAAAAAAATTATCGAGGAAAAAGCCATTCAGATCTCCACGGAGCGGTTCGAAGATTTGTGGATTAAGGGTTTATTGAAATGCCATTTGGGGGAACATGACCCCGGTCGATTGCTCAATGCAGGTGCTTTGCTTCAGCAGGCAGTCAAGCTTGCAGATCAACAACAGAGTCTGGCTGATGTTTCGAGAATCCGTTATTTGCAGGCGTTGATCGAATTCAAACTGCAGAATCCACGCCAGGCGATTGCATTTCTCGACCAAATGTCAGACCTGCCAGGCACTTCCGATTCGACGCTCGCAGAAAACGAGCTTTGGCTGCGATCTCGGGCCATGATCCTATTAAGCCAGGCTGATTCGCTTCAAACCGGGCAGGCCCTGGCTACCCTTCACGATTTCGTTGAGATGTTTCCTCAGTCGCAATATTTGCGTCAGGCCGAGTTCGAACGTCTGAAGCTTTCCAACAGTTTGCTGCCAGCCGAAGAAGCATTGCGAAAGTTTTCAGAAATTCAAGGTACGGATGGTTATTTCCAAGAGGCACAGTTTGAAATGGTCAGGAGCCAGCATCAGATCTGGGAGCAGACCCATCTCGGCCGCTCGGAATCCGAAACGGAGGCATTCAATGCGCTCGTTTCACTTGAACAACAATTCCGGGACATTCCAGCAGTACCCGCTGCCCGGAAGCTGTCATCATTGTATTTCGTGATCGATGCCAGTTTGAAACGCGAAACGGACAAACTGGCTGTCGATCACTGGTTGGCATTGGCCGGACAAATCAGCCAGGACTTGCCGAACAGTGGTCCATGGAATCAGCCGCAGTGGCTGTACTACAAGTTTTTGTCCGCCAGAAAATTCGGGAACGATTTTGAGGCTGCGACATTGGCAAATTGGATTCTTGACAGTTCAAACGAGCGGGGTTATCGACTGGCCGCTCTGGCGTTTCTGGCAAAATGGGCTGATGAATCGCCAAAAATTCCCGACTATAAAGTGATCGAAATTTATCAGGAGCTGGCTGATATGCTGGGAACCGACAAGGAAGCAGTTGCCGGCTCACGCAATGCCCGTGCGGCAGTCGGACGATTGGTCGAACTCTACATCGAAGATAATCAGCCGGACAAAGCCCGCCTGTTGAACGCTGTCCTGTTGGATTGGAATTCGAAACAGGAACAGTATGTTCTCAACGCCGCCCGGATTGAAAAGCAAGCCGGAAACGTGACCGAAGCATTGGCCCGCTGGCGTGAATTGGCACAGGGAACTGCAACGGGGTCCCCGACGTGGCTGGAAGCCAAACTCGGCGTTGTGGCATGCCTGGTTGAAAGTGATCCGGAATTGGCGGCCAAAGTTTTCCGCCAGACAGTAAATCTGGCCGGCGAAGTCTCCGAAGAATGGCAACACCGGTTTGCGGAAATGGGTGCTGAACTCGACATTTCGAAAACTGAAACTGAAATCGATGATCCAGTCAGGAAATAATGGTTTAGATGGACGAACGCGAATCGAATAAACCGATTTCGAAACTTCTGGATGGGAAGAGTCCAGACCCGTTTTTGCGCGCTTTCCTGAGCCAGGCCGTCGCCATCATTGCAGCCGAGCGTGGCATCAATGACGCTGGCTATGCCAAGTTGCGGGTAGTTGCCGAAAAATTGGGGCTGTCGGATGCAACTTTTGAAGCGGCAGTCGAAAGACTCAAGTTGCCCCATTCCATGCTGGGACTCAATCGATATGAACAGCAGTTTGTCGAACGCCTGTCAAAAGAGTTTCAGGACATTCGCGGCGATGTATTGTCGATCAAAGCAGAGGACCGAATCGTCCAACTGGCTGAAAACCGGTATCAGATTGATTCCGTTCGAGCCTATCAATTGATCCGGAACACGGCTGAACAATATGATGTGGCCACGATTTCGCACGCCGACGCTCAGCAGTATGCCATGCATTTGATTGATGAAGCCGTTGGTTCCCATACTTGGCTGCGGGAACAAGAGCAGCAACGGCTGTACCACGCATGTGTAAAGTGGGGGCTGTCCGATTCGGCAGTGGATGCCGCGATCCGCGCACGGCTAGCACGCAACCGTTGGCTGCGACGTAGAAGAATGGTTTTTTTCTGGACGTTCGCTCTGGCAATACTCGCCATCGCGGGCATATTGTTTTGGTTGGGAACGCAATTGGATTGGACGCGACTTGTAGATTATTTTTCTGAAGTGCCAAATGCCGTTGCCGTTTCGGCAAATGAACCCGGCCCATCGATTCCACCATGGTGGAACGAACAGCTTGTTTCCACTGCCAACCAAATTCAGCAACGCAGCCCACACATCGCGCCTTCGATTCGTGAAATTCACAGCACAGACGCGGAAGGTCGCCGATCCGTATACCGACGAATGACAGGACAGTTGCTCGACGCGACCGAATGGAACCCGCTGCTGGCAGAATTGATCGCCAGGATTTACTTGCTGGACCCAGAGGACAAGGCGGTGACAGCAATTACCAGCGACCTGGAAGCAATTCTGATGGTTTCAAAATCAGAAACCGTTGCCACTCCAGGTCAGATTCGCAGATCGCTGGGAGCCAGCCGATTGCTGGCCGGATTGTACGAGCTGGCTCAAAATCCTGACGCGGCGCCAAACCGCAGGTTCAGTGTAAACGG
>JBGSXT010000116.1:0-2927 GCA_041751295.1 Mariniblastus sp. | reverse complement strand
CAGTCAGTTCCAGGTCTTCGTATTGATCGCGAAGTGCAGCGGCTGACGTCTCTAATAGCTCAGCCGGATTTGCCGAGGCTGGAAACAGGCTGACCGACCAGATGTTGCCGGATGGTGATTCCAACGATATTTCGGTGATATCACGGGTTTGACTTTCCTCGGTCAGCGTCCAGTTCTCCGGATAGAGGAACTCGATGCCGTTTTTGTTGTAAGTCGCCGTCATGTTGCTGCTAGCGAGTGGAAAGAGTTGAAACTGATGGCAGGCATAATTGTCATTTCCGCCATTGTCGAAAAAATCATGTCATCCGATAGACGTGTTTTTTTCGATATGGAATCAAGTGGTGGGGGCTGATAGAGTCCCCGCCAACAGGCTGTTCCAAAGAAATTGTAATCGGGATTGATTTAGTTGTTTGCCTTGCGAATGCCGGGAATTTTGAACCGATCAAACGGGCCTATGTTGTTCTTTTGGCTGATCGCCGGGGCAATCGCGTTGCCATTTTTGACTGGATGCAGTTGTCCGTGGAAGGGGGCCGATCTCAGTGTTGCCCAATCCAATTCTTGGATTCAAAATGGCATGGCGGCGGCCCGTGCTGGTCGACACCATCAAGCGGAAGAGTCTCTGAAACAGGCGATCGCCGTTCGTCCGGTGGACCCGGTATTGCGCGAACACCTGGCGGATTCGTATGTCCAGCAAGGCAAATTGCAATTGGCGATAGAACAGTTGACTTACGCAGTCGGCCAGTCTGAAAACGACGCCGAATTGCTGGTTAAACTTGGATCACTCTATCTGGAAAACGGGCAGTGGATTCCAGCGGCCCAATTCGCCACGCTGGCCCTGGAGACGGATCGGGAACTGCCGCAGGCGTGGGCGTTGCGGGCGGAGACTAAACTGGTTAAGGGACAATTGAGTGACGCGTTGGCCGATTATCAACGGGCATTGAGTCACCGCAGCGATTACCCGGAGGTTCAGCTGAAAGTCGCAGAGGTTCAGCAGTCGTTAGGACGACCGTTGCGGGCGTTTTCCACAGTCGAAAAGCTACTTAACCAAACTTCGATCGAACAGCAGTCCGAATCGGCGCTGCTATTGGCGGGTCGACTATTGCTTGAAATCAGTCAACCGGCCCAGGCAATCGAAAAGCTGCAGATCGCGGCCGCCAGAGAAAACGCATCGGCGGACTGTTTTGTTCAGCTCAGCAACGCCCAGTTGGCGTTTGGACAGCCATCGCAGGCGCGTTTGACACTGGTCAATGCCCAAAATTTGCATCCAGATTCCGCACTGATTGCCAGCCGATTGAATGACTTGCAGGAAAATATTCAGAGCGTCGCTTCCCTCGGTCCGCCAAACGGCGACCTGACCCGCTAAGCTCGATTGATCCGTCAGCGCGTTAAATTCGTAACAGTCAACCAACCTCCGACAAATCGCAAAAAAAAATTAAAGTGATCAATTTTGGGTAATAGCGGCGAAGTTTTCATATAGCCGAAACTACTCATCAAGGGTCAGTCCGCAGTTCTGAATCAAAATTTCATTTGGGAGAAACGAAGATGACTTCCGGCCATGACTTTTCCACTGGTCACAGTCTGCCCCCGACTCAGGCCCCTGTCCTGCCAACCGATTTTTTGGACCGGCGAAATCCGGAATTGCAGCGACAATCGACGGGCCTGGAGCGACGTCAATTCACCAACTCGATGGCAGGCTACAGCGAAGAAGCGGCGGCACTGGGTCGGGCAATCGACCAATACAAACTGCTGCACCGCCGCCGATTCATCAATTTTGAAGAGCTGCTGTCCGTGGTCAAATCATTGGGTTATACGAAATAATAAAACCTGAACTTCCTTCAAGGCAGCAGCCGCATTGCGTCAAGTCTGTTTTTCAGCGATGGCGCTGATTAACGTTCAAGAGGCGTTCAACGTCGGGAATTGAACAGGGCTGGAAAACGGGCGTTATTATCTTTTCAGCGAGCCAAGCGGTCCAGTGAATAACGGATCGGTCAATTGATCAATCGTCAGCAAACCGGTCGGTATTCCTTTTTTGTTGACGACCAACGCGATCGTTTGCCGGTTGGTCTGCATTTGCAACAAAGCCTCTCCATACAGCTCATTGCTGCGGATCGTTTTCAGCGACCGCGAAACCGGCTGCTGCTCGTCGGTTCGAACCAGCAGATCAATGGTCCGGAAAAAGGCCACGAGGTTTGACCTTGTCGAGTCATAGAGTGGAACCTCCGACATTCGATTACGTCGGGCGAATCGCAGCACCTCGTCAGCGTCGGCACCCACCGGCAATGCGTTGACCCGCACCAATGGCGTGCAGAAGGCACTAACTGGTTTTGATGCGATCAGAAAGAAATTTTGGCCCAACAGCCGTTGCGTCGGGTGCAGAATACCAGCCTCCTGGCCTTCCTGCAGTACATCCTGCAATTCGCGACGGGCGAGCGCAAACCGGACTTTTTCCGGTGACTGTCCCAGCAGCCGTTCCAGCAGTCGAGACAGGCTCCATAAAGCTGCCGAGACCGGTGCCAGGACGACGGTGAACAACAGGAACAATGGGGCCGAGCGGCGCAGCAAACGGTTCGGGGCCATGAAGTAAATGCTTTTGGGCAAAGATTCGCCGTAGACAAACAGCATGGGGGCCATTGCAATCGGAGCAATGATTTCGGCGATGATTGATTCCGAAACAAACATCAGCCGGGTAGCCAGCACAATCGCCAGCGACACCAGATAATTGGCCACGTTGTTGCCGACCAGCGATGTTGCCACGAACAGCGTTGGATTGTTGAACATCCAAAGCATTCGTTTGGAAGTTCGATCGCCGTCCAAGCCATCCATCAGGAACCGAATCCGGCTGGCGCGATAGAATCCGGTTTCGCTGCCGCTGAAAAAAAAGCTCAGAGAAATTCCCAACAGGAAGATAAGGATTACCAGCCAGGTCA
>JBGSXT010000115.1:0-6445 GCA_041751295.1 Mariniblastus sp. | reverse complement strand
AATGTTTCGTTGCGCCGTCGTCTTGATGTTGGTTGCCAGCGTTGCGTCAGGTTCTGCCGATGCTGACGAATTGATATTGGATGAATCGCTGACAAACGTCCAATCGGTTGGTGATTTTGATGTTTGGTCGTGCAAAAGCGCAATCCAGAGGGATGACTCCGGGTTGCTGGATGAAGCTGGCGAAATCATTACGGGACAGCTGTACGCCTTCTACAAAAAGCAGGGCATTACATCGGTAGATCAGATTACGCTTAGTCTGGATGTCGATCCAGGTGCACTTCGAGCTGACTACGCACTGGACTCCGTCGAGTTGAGTATCCTGGATATGAAATATTCTCTAGGAGCCAATTCGCTCAAACTTCCGGCTTATGAAATGTCGTTGTTCAAGCCCGAGGGACAGATTTCGGTCAAGCTGGGCTTCGATTTCATGCAGAAATTCAACGAAGCGAGCACGGAAAAGTTGAAGTTTGATTTTGCGATGTCCGATGGAGCAGATTCGTCGATCTTGAAGATCGCCGTAATGCCTGAGAATTCGACTTCGTTTTCAGCCTCCCGATTGTTGTTGCTGATCGTATTCGCGGGTTTTTGGGTCGCGGTATTCTTTCTGCTCTTCCGCGCTACAGCTCCAAAAGCTGGATCACGAGATTCCCGTCAAGGGACTTCGCCTGCATAATTCGGTTGCGCCCGTTCGAATGGCATTGAGTTCAGTCAGCGGATCGGGTTTCGTTTGCGCTTCGCTGCCGTCGAGCTTCAAAAACCATGATCGTTGAAGTCATGGCGACATTCAAACTATCGGACATTCCGCGCATCGGGATTCGTGCGGCGACAACTTCCGGACCGCTCCAGAAATCGCTCAGACCGGCTTGCTCATTTCCCAACACAATCGCACAACGGCCTGTCATATTCAGATCGAAATAATTTTGTTGAGCGTTAACGCGCGCCGTGGTGATCGAAAAATTTCGTGAAATCAAGTATTCCCTGAAATTCTGGCTGGTGTCACAAAACACGTCAATCGCGAACACACTGCCCAGGCTGGCACGAATCGCATTGGGATGAAACACATCGCTGACTGGATCAGCAACGAATATCGCCGTGACCCCTGCGGCATCGGCGGAGCGAAATACCGCGCCCATATTACCTGGTTTCTCAATCGATTCCAGCACCAGTATCAGGGCCTGATCGAGCGGGTTGTCTGATAATGAAGACTTGTTCAGTCTGGTATCAGGTCGATCGGCGACCACCACCAGACCATCAGCGCGGCTGCCAAAAGCAATCCTCTGAAACAGACCAACAGGCAAATTGTAAGTGTTGGACGAGTGGTGAGACTGTGCGTCAGCGACAATCGATCTTGCCTGGTCTGACATCATTTCTGGACAAACATACAGTTCCACAAATTTAATCCCGCATTGCCGCGCCCGATCGATTTCATTTAAGCCAAAAATAATCATACGGCCCTGTTGCCGGCGACCGCGACTCTCGTGCAGGCGAATCGCATTCCGAAATTTCGGATTGTTGCTACTTGTAATTGTTTGCATGCAACGCCTTTATGGTTCGCAATGCCACCGGAAATAATGACCACAATTCAATTTTCGCTGACTATGGCTGATCAAATCAAGCGTCCCAGATTCCGATCTGCCTTCGCCATCAATGTTCAAATAGGTCTGTGCCAGGCAACTCATATCCCGGGCGTCAAATCCAGCGGAATGACAGGTAAACAATATCGCCACAGGTTTGTTGACCAGGACCAGTTTGGACATTTCAAATAACCGCCCAATGTCTCGATTGAATTTCCAGCCGGTACCGCGCGGCCCATGTCCAAACGCCGGGGGGTCAGCGACGATCATATCGTAGCGGTTACCACGTTTAATTTCCCGCCCAAGAAACTTCAAGGTGTCATCCACAATCCAGCGAATCGGCGTATCGGCCAAACCGGAATGCTCGGCATTTTTCCGCGCCCATTGAACCGCCGGCTTGGCCGCGTCAACGTGGACCACGCTGGCACCCCGTTGCGCAATCACCATTGTCGTTCCACCGGTATGAGCAAACAGATTCAATGCTCTCAATCCGGTCAATGAAATGGGGAGTCGATCGATCCAATCCCAGTTCTGCGCCTGTTCACAAAATACGCCGACATGTCCGAACGGGGTTGCCTTGAGTGAAAATATCTTGGACCCATGCTTGATCTGCCAATTGGCAGGAATCAACTCGGGACTCAGCCATTGCTTGCGTTCTCGACAATATTGCACGATCGATACTCGATCGTTTCGCGCATCTTCGAACCAATCTTTGCGAGATGACGACACGCCTTCGGCTGCTGGACAATCTCGAAGAACTCTGATTCCGGCAAATTGTTCCAGTTTTCTGCCCCCGCCGAAATCGAACAATGAGTATTGGTCAGGTTCAAACAATGGACGTGCACCGACTAATACCAAATCCAGAGTCTTGGAATCGCTTGTTGAAGCCTGGCGACACCAGTTGGTGTCACTTCGGTATTTCTAAGTACCAGGCAGCGTAAATGGAGATGCCCATACAGCTGGCTCAGTCCGGCGTCAGTGACGGCGGAACCCTCAAGGTCCAAAACCTGGCAGTTCTGCAGCCCATCGATCGCCGGCAACTGTGAATCGGTGGTCGGTGTCTTCCGCAAGTCAATTATTTTTCGACCTGCAAACCGCGAGTCGTATTTTTGCCAATCAAGATATCTGGCGGCCACGAGCAGGCAATTCCAAATCGGACCCAATGTACCAAGACCGGCTTCAGGTTTTTTGGCCAGACGCCACGTCGCGGCAATGATCGAGAACAGGTACACCAGCGAAAACGCGGCGGTTACGGCTAATGCAACACCCGACAGACTCGTGGAGACGATGCCTAAAACAATCAGGATACACAGGAACAGGCTGGCGAAAATCGATAGGCCTAGTCCAACGTACGTCATCGTGTCCCCATTGCTGGACAGCTGCCTCAGCCAGAGTTGAAATCCTGCCGGCTTGGCCGGTTTGTTTTCGGCGAATTGACGCTCAGCTTTTTGAACCGGTTCGACGAAATTGCAGAGAGTGCAAATACCATCGCTGGAAAAACGCCCGCCGCATTTTGGACATCGACTTTTTGCTGAATGGTACGCCGAGCTGCCGAGCGAAGCAGCTGGCGTCTCGGATTCAAATTCCAAGTCCATAATACTCTTCTTTGAAGGTCCCGCTTTTGAAACGGAATCTGACGCGCCACCTTCAGCACCCATCTTGCTGGCGCGAACCGGGTCCAAAGCCAGCGGTGTTGTTGCCAATGGGACTTCAATGTCTTGGGAACATTTGGGGCACTGAATGAAGTCGCCCGCCCGTTTAGAAGAAACTCGCAACAATTGATTGCATTGGACGTATTTTCCCCGCGTCGAATCAAATTGTGAAACGTTGGGGCAGCGAAATTCAATCGGCATGGCGGCTGGTCGTCGCGATTTTGAGTTAATCCTGAATTCTGTCAGCAGCATGTACGATGCGACAGATTTCGTCAACAAAAAAGGCACGCTTTTATTGCGTGCCAATTAAATTTGGTTTGTTTTCACTGCCCTGTGCCGCCCGGACCACGAACCCGGACACGTCATTCCAGGAACTATTCCTGATCAACTGTTTCATCCCGTGCGAATGTTGCCGGCACAATTTGCGCGTCGAAAGAAACGGTTGTTGGCGCCTGCTGCGGATCGTCTGTTTCGATCGTGATATTGGAGGCAATTTGCCCGACGGTTTGCGTGTCGAGGCTGAAGATCAGAATATGCAACGTTTTCGATCCGCTTACCGGGGAAAATTGAATTCGCTGGTCACCGGTTGATACGGATTTAATCTCAAAGGGACGGTCACCTCGAACAATCAGTCGCTTTTCTACCTTGTCGCCTTGCTCCACCACCCCCAAACGAACAGGTGATACCTGAACGGCGGCTTTGACGTTACCAAAAATGTTGACCGTCAGGTTTTTGTTTTTTATGTCATTAGTCGTGATCAGCAATTGGTCGGAAAACTTTCCGATTTCCTGTTGGCCTGCCAATTCGAGGGTCAATTCGTAGTCCACGCGTTGCGTTTGCGGATTGCGTTGGATTTCACGTGTGGAAACCGTGATATTCGGATTCGTTGATTTGATATCCTTGATTTGCCATTGTGGATTTCCCGCATACAGGATCGAAACAGCCCGTTTGACTGGATCGCCATGCATGACTTCATCAAACGAAACCGTTCCAGGACTCAAGACAACATCCCGACGAATTGTTCCTTTGACCTCAAATTGAATTTCGCCGTATTCCGTATAGGGTTGGTCGCGACGAACGGAAACCGTAACAGTCGCTTTTTTCTCGCCTTGAAAATTTTTGGTATCGAACTTGGCGAGAACCTGTCCCATTCCACCGGGTGCAATCTGTGGGGTACGAATTTCGGGGCGGGTGCATCCGCAACTGGCGCGGACGCCGGTCAAATAGATCGGATGCTCAAAAGTGTTTGCAAACTCAAACACAAACTCCTGATTCGAAAAACTCGGCACGACGCCAAAATCATGTTGTCGATTTCCGGTGGAAATCTTTTGAGTCCAATGCAATGCCATTGGCTGCGTTTGCCATTGCTGCGTTTGGGGTACTGAATTTTGAGCAGAGTACCGGTTGTATTGTTGTTGTGCCGAACAGGGAAAGGCAATGGAAGCGACCGTGGCAACGGTCAAAAGACTCGGGATTCTCGGGAACACTGGTTTACTCGGCTTCGAAAGGGGTCGTGATTGGAAAAAAATAATTCTTACGCAGTAATGTACGTTCAAACACTGGAAAGGCAGGAACTTACTGATCAAAATTTGTCAAAATGGGCGTTCGGAACCGGACAAATATCAGGTTGTAACATTCGGCCTGCTTGGACCGGACAAATCCACGAAGTCGGTCAGTTCGCGTTTGTCAAATTGTTCGAGCAACCCGGCTGGCAGGCAAGTGAAAGAATCGCGGGGCGCCAGTTTTTAGGCGCCGAAGCGTTGACGACTCGGGGCACCTGAACAGCGATCGACGACGCAATTTACCCGGCTAGGACTCGAACCTAGAATGTCTGAACCAAAATCAGAAGTGTTGCCAATTACACCACCAGGTAGCACTAGTCCGGTTTTACTGTTTTTCCAATTTACGAACAACCGCAAATGCCAGCTGCTCCAACTCCATCGCCAAGTCGACACCCACCACGCTGATGGATTTGGGAAGACTTAGTGTTACCGGCGCAAAATTCAATACGCCTGAAATACCGGAAGCGACCACGATTTCAACAACCTCGGCCGCAGCTGTCGCCGGAACTGCCAAAATCGCCAGTTGTATCGCGTTTTCCTGGACGATTTCAGGCATTTTTTCCAAATGGTAAACCTGCAAACCATGAAATTCCTGGCCTACGATTTCCGGATCAATATCGAAGGCAGCTTGAACAGCGAAACCCTGACGCTGAAAACCCCGGTATCCCAATAGCGACTGGCCAAGATTACCGACCCCGACCATCGCCGTTGGCCAAAGCCGGTTGGTACCCAGAATTCGGCGAATCTCACCGACCAGCTCTTCGCATCGGTAGCCAATTCCGGGGTAACCGAACTGGCCGAAATAGGCAAAGTCTTTTCGGACCTGGGCGTCAGTGATCCCCAGCAATCGGCCCAACCGGATCGAACTGATCGTTTTTCTGTCTTCCCGAATCATCTGTTGCAGTTCGCGCAGATACAGACACATTCGGCTGACGACCGCTTTCGGAACGTTCGGTTCGCTATTACAGGTGGTCTTATTCAAAGAACGCTCTGGACGAATTTAGCTTTTGTTAAGATCGCAATTCCGCAATCAATGTTTCAAACGTAAACCCTTCGACAATCAGCGCGAAGAGGATATTTTGTTTTTGTTTTCCGAATCCGTAATGTCGCTAATGGCCTGAAATCGCACTTAAACCGGAAATACTGTGGAATTGCGATGAATTAACCTGTTTCGCGTCAAAACGCAAATGATATTTTAGGTGTCCCGCGCAAAATAGCGAACAAGGACAGTAGTCATAACCGTCAAGGTTGCACCATGTTTCCCTTCTTTTTTTAAATGATCATCTTTGCTAACTAACGCAGACACCCTGATCTGACGATTTCTACCACATCAGGAGGGCCTAGTTGAGTTAACGGATTAATTCGACACCAAGCTTCCTGATTCGCGGCCCGGACAAGTGTGCCGGAATCGGAGCTACATTTTTTTCAATAGGTAGTTGGCATGGCGATTTTCGCCCGACCAGATGCCGCCTCCAAGGTTTAGAAACGTCAGTTTGGGAGAATAACAATGAATATGGTAAGAAGTATGCTGACCACTGCCGCTGTTGCAGCAGTTTTGTCGGCCAGCTTCAGCTGGGCCCAATGTTGTGGTGGCGCCAGCTATGACACAGTCGGATCAGCCGATCCGTCTGCGGCGTGTGGCTGCAGCTACACAGTT
>JBGSXT010000114.1:0-1860 GCA_041751295.1 Mariniblastus sp. | reverse complement strand
GGCACTTTGCTCGACAGACGGACGATCGGGCATCGGTGCGTTTTTGTCATTCATGAGCAGCGGAGGTGCTTTTCCGTCCACCGTGTAAACGCTTGTCGTCACGCGACAAGCTTCACGTAACTTCTGGTCATACTCAGAATTTGGATCGAACTTGAAATAGGGAGCTGCGAACTGCTCCGCTGCACCGCGCACGGCGGCATCAAATGCGGCGGTTGATGGGTTGGACACCCGCGCATCGTCGACAACATCGCCGGTCGGCATCCAGTACGGCACAGGATCAAAATTGGGAACAAAGTCACCGAACTCCAAATCTTCGCCGTCAACAAGAAGTGGCCGATCGGGCACATACGCATACCTCAGAAACTTGCGAAGGTCGTTCGCATCAGCGTTCGGGGTCGGCGGTTCCGTAACAATTTGATCATCCCACGGCATTCTCCAAGCGAAGGGTTGGCCGTTCAACGCAACGAGCGCCAGACTGTTGTCGTTCGCGACGTGCAATTGCTCCACGGTCAACCCAGCAGGAATTGTGGGATGGTTCCATTCAAAATCTTTGTCCGGTGTAGCTCCATCCTCCGGGGGTACCGGAAAGAATCCGTCAGGTTCGCGACGCAGCACAGGACTTCGCGGGACCAAGACGGCATACATGACCCCACACTCCTTTGCCGACGGGACGATACCAAGGTAATATTCCGGGACATGAAATATCCCAGGCTCAGGGTCAGCAAACACCGCCTCACTAACATCGACGTTTGCAGCTTCGATCGACTCGGGTGAATCGACTAGCGCGAAGGCGGCCCCGTTTGCTAGGGAACCGTTCTCGTTTGCAAAGGAATTCGTGGAAGCAAACCGAGCCTCAGCATCGGTCCCTGGGATGGCTTCAACGTCTTCAGCCTCTAAGCCGATATGCAGATACTTTTCCGTCTTCTGACGGGCCGACTCGACAGCGCCATCGTTGATACCGACGCGCACGTTGAAGCCGAGTCGCCGGCCCATGACGCGTATCGATATCGTCGCCGTCCCCAACGCACCGGCAACCTCGGGGAAACTGATGCCAATCTGCAGCGCCGCTGTGAATTGCAACTCGATCGACAAACTAAGATTGATTGAAATCTTGAAGAAGCCGATTTTGATGCGCAACCAAAACTCGATCTTCAACAGGACACGAATATCCAGTCCGACTGCGCCATAAAACGCCGAGTTGTTTTCTGTATCCTCAAACGCCAGCACACCGATATATCGCACTCCGTAAGCCACATCGGCGAGCGCATACAATCCTGCACCAAAGAACCCGGCGCTGAATTTGGCTTCCAGTTCCAAGTGACCGCGAGCCAAGAAACTCTGTCCGACAACCAACTCGCGAGACGACAAGCGAAATATTTGGCCTGCGCGGACTTCGACCTTCAGCGGACCAACCGTCAAGTTTGCCTGCAACTGATTCGGCCAACCTAATTCATAATGCAACAGTCCAGGCTCAATCAACAGTGTCGCCGTGAACTTGCTGTTGCTCAACAGTTCTTTGATGAAACTCGGCAGTAACGGATGATCGCCATACATGGCCCCTGGGTTGCTTGACAAATTCGCCAGAAATCGGCTCTGCTTCGGCGACAACATCATGAAGCCGCTCAGCAGCGGTGCTTCGTTCAAGCCTGGCACGTTATGAAAGTCATGATAGTTGGTATTCAACCACGCGCGTCCGACCAAGAAGAACGTTAAATCGCTACGGACTGCGAGAACCGCATCGAGAATATAAACCGATGCCAGGATCGACTCTGAGTCCGCATCGTAACCGTTCAATGGATTCGTTTGAGCGGACGCAGAAGCAAATAAGGCACGAATCGCTACCGTCCAGCGTGCGTCCTC
>JBGSXT010000113.1:0-2545 GCA_041751295.1 Mariniblastus sp. | reverse complement strand
CAAAACCGCCAGAGTTGTGAGACCTGTACCACTGTTGATGAAATTCAGACCGACTGCGATGGACGTTGCCGACGAAATAGCAGCGATGCGACCAAGTTCATGAGTCGTTAGCTCGAATTGACCACCCTTGAAGGGTCTCGTGGATATTGCGGCCGAGAGTCCAACCACCAGAGCGATACCAGAAAATACGTAAGCCCAATTCGCCTTCAAACCGAAACAGAGTGGTTCTATCCAGGCGGATGTTGTTGGGTTCCAGAGCAGGCTGAACGCAAAAAAAACGGTGACGAGCAGTGACGCCAAGGTTGCCAGCCCTTCGGTTTTTGCAATCAGAGTCAGTCGCAAAAGTACGACACTGGCAAACAGCAACAGCGCGCTGGCGGTCATCGTGTCAAATACGTTGGTCCGATTGATCAACCCGGCTGACAACGCCAACAGACATCCCAATCCGGCAATCACAGCGGCACTGATCAAATTGTAACGGAGTTGTTTATGGGGGTCAGAATCAACCGCGTCGATGTCAGCTTTGCCTAAAGCGATTTTGTCGACGTAAAATGTATTCAGACCCGCAATCGCGCAGGCCAAAGCCAACAGGCTCAGACCACTTCGTCCTCTGACAAATGCGGTTCGAAGGGTTTTGAGATCTGCCCAGCCGTCAAAACTGAACCTGCACGCGATCAGATTGGTTCCAGAGATCACCACCACGGCAAGCGATGCCCAAACCGCAGGCAGCAGCGCGGGAATAGTCTCCCGTTGGGATATCATCCGCAGGGAAATGGCCGCAACGATTCCGTTCAGCAACAGGATGGTTGGATTCGATGCCGATGGAACCATCGAAGCGCCTGCCAGGATCAAACCAAGAATCATCAACGCCTGGGCCACAATTTTCTGCGTGTTCGATTCCGGTCTTCGAGCGCGGGCATGAATCGTGGCCGTGGCCGCCGCTGCCAGCGGCGGGAGCGGAAGCCTCCATTCCCGTCCGCGAGCGCGGGCATGAATGTTGGCACCGTTCGCAGCAATCAACATGTATACCGCTGTGTGATCAGCAGAAACAGCGACGCGGGAAAATACGGAATCGTATCGCTGAATTCATTCCGCAGGCTGACTACCAGTCCAATCGCGTTGCCGACAATCAGAATTCCACTGGCCAATTCTCCCCAGCGGATATTTTTTACCTCCATGAATCCAGCCAGCACGTCTGTTGTGATTCACCAGCGTCACGGGATGTTAATGCCGCTCACTGCGGCGATCTCCTCGGAAGATCTAACTTACCGCCAAAGTTTGCCTCCAGATAACTTCGAATGCGTTCGTATTGCAAGTCATCGATCAGGTCCTGCTGACGAAGGTGGTTGAGCAGAAACGTCGAGGCCTTGATATCGTCGTCCAGGCTGCGGGAAGATGACGGGGTCTTCGTTTCGCGTCACGTGACAAGCTTGAGTACGAGTACAAAAAATCCGTATACCGCACAGGCCGCGAACGCCAGAATGAACAACAGAAAAAAAAGCTCAGCCATATTCTGTCAGCCCGCCGTACTTGCGAACCCGCCTCTACGGCGGGTGGCGTAATAATTTCAGACTCTCCGCGGCAAAATGAAATGGTCTGCAGATCGAGGCAGACGCTATCTGTTCAAAATGAACTGGAATGGAAGCCAGTTCTACGGTCAAGTCCGGTAATTCATTTCAATTTGAGGAAAAATGTCGGCGAAATTGGAAAGAGCCCGGTTTCCCAAAGTCCACGGATTCGCCACGGCCAGTCGTGACTAAGAGACTGTCACAAATTGCTTCAATCCCTTTGAAACCCGGGAGGTTCAGACCCCTTTTCAAATAGGTTGTAATTTTGATCTGGTGGAAGATCAGGCGAATTCGACTTAAGATGTTACCATTGGCGGCAAGTTGCCTTGCGGAACGAATTCTGTTCTTACCCGTCGCGTTGAACTGATGATTTTTTGGATGCTACTTATCGGTGTCTTGATGCAGGACAGCGTCGATTCGGCAAGCGACGGAATTGATTTCAATCGGGATGTTCGACCGATTCTGTCAACCAGGTGTTATCAATGTCACGGTCCGGACGAAGCAAGCCTTCAGGCCGAGCTGCGGTTGGACTCGTTTGCTGGCGCGACAGCAGATTTGGGAGGCTATGCGGCGATTGTGCCGGGCGACGTCGCGAGTAGCGAAATGATCAATCGCGTTTGTGGCGATGATGACAGCCGCATGCCTCCATCTGAACATGGTCCGGCATTGACCGAAGCCGAAATTGCCAGGTTGCGACGTTGGGTTGAAGCGGGTGCAGTCTATGATCGGCATTGGTCCTACCAAGTGCCTCGACGTCCCAAGGTTCCAGCGGACGAATCGGGTTGGAGCCGAAATGCCATTGATCGATTGGTTCTGGAAAAAATGTCGACGTTGGATCTGACTCCTTCTCCCGAAGCAGATCGGTATTCGCTTGTGCGGCGGGTTGCTTTGGACATAACCGGTTTGCCGCCAACGCTAGAGGAAGTCAATGAATTCGTGTTGGACCCGACCGATCATGCTTTCGAGAGTATGGTCGA
>JBGSXT010000112.1:0-9106 GCA_041751295.1 Mariniblastus sp. | reverse complement strand
GGCGGGAATCAGTCGGGGCCGCAGGTGATCCGGATGAAACCCATGGTCAGACATCAGGATGATTGTTGTATCGTCACCAGCCAGTTCCAGTAATCGCCCCAGCATCATGTCGTGGTAGACATATCCGGCTGTGACCACGTTGTGGTAAATCTTGTAGTCCTTATCGGAGACGTGCTTTTGCTGCGGAGGATGGTATTTCATGAAACCATGACAGAAATGGTCGATTGCGTCGAAGTAAATGGCAGCAAAATCCCATGGTTCGTTTTCCAGCAGATAGGTCGCCGCCGATTGGATGCTGGTGCATTCAGCGATCATTTTCATGACCATCGATAGGCGCGGATCGGTTTCCTGATCTATTTCCGCAGCATCGGGAATGAACGGCAGGAGGTGTTCTGAACGAATCTCCAGCGGATGAACCCTGAGCTCGTTAAGTTCCTTGTATTTTTCTTTGGGGTGGATGCTCTTGGGCAACAGACTCCAGTGTTCACCCGGTTTTTTAGGAGCCTTTTGATAGAAATCCGAAACCATGTGGCCATTAATCGGCTCCGCCGGATGACTCGGCCACCAGCCGACAACTGTCGACTGCAACTCGTTTTGATTCAGGATGTTCCAGATTGCTTTGCAGCGGCGAGAAACGATCGTCATCGGCTGGACCGTTTTCCCGTCCGGCGTCGGTTCGGTGAAGCCGTAAATTCCATGTTTGAAAGGCCGTTTTCCCGTCGCGATCGACGTCCACAACATGGGAGACAAGGGGGGCAAAAGCGTTCGCAGGTTGCCCACGACGCCGGTTTCCACAAGGTTTTGAGTGACCGGCATCTTGCCGTCATCGATCAATTTGTGAATGATTTTCCAGTCGGCTGCATCCCAGCCGACTAACATGACCTTTTTCGAATTACTCACGGTGAACTACCAGGAACAAAGAGGATTGAATAGGGGTTAGGTCGCCAAGCGATCGGTTGGTGACATAAAAATTCCAGCGGTCTTTCTTTTCTAATCAGTAACCCAGTCAACGTCAACGATCGAAACAGGTGATAGGGTGAAGCTGAATAATCCAAACACTGTCGATTGGCGCAATACGGTTCAAGACCGCAATTCCGCTGCACCGCAGCGCAATAACGACAAGTATTCTGTCATCTCGATTCCTTGGTCCGCCCGTTGTCTCATCTGGCGTTTGAGCTGCTGCCAAGCCTCCTGCTCCTTTTCCCCCAGGTGGATCGAACGTCGATAAGGCACACCTTGCCCGACCAGCATCGCCAGATAACCTTCCGCACCGAAAATATCCCGCTTCAGCCGGGGTTCCAAGGCTTGGAAATCCGGCCCGACCAATCGGTAATAATCCACGATATCCTGGGCGTTTCCGAGCGGAATGTCGTTTTGACAGGCTTGCCAGAATGGCGTTTGAATATTGGTGTTGGGCTTGTAATGCAGGGCCAAAAAATCGCGAATCTGTTCCCAATTGGCATCTTGAATATCGTTAAAAACCTTGCGCTGAATGTCCGAAACGTATTGGCTTCCGGAATCAAGAATCTTTACCAGGTTATCGGCTGCCGTACAGATCATACCAATCGCGGTTGCCTCCAAGGGTTCAACAAATCCATAAGCATTGCCGATCGCGACCACGTTTTTCACCCATGCCCGACGATAGACGCCGCTGCGAAATTTCAGCATACGTGTCGATTCGATTTTCGAATTCTTGTTGCAAAATTCCCTTTCCGCTTGATCATCCGAAATGAAGCTGGACGAGTATACATAACCCCGGTTAATGATATCGTCGTGTTCGATCTGCCACGCCCAACCAGCATCCATCGCTTCGGCTGTTGTAAAAGCGTTGTACCGCTCGTTGGTCCGCGACCAGCCGCCAACAATGGCTCGATCACAATAGAGGGAATCGTTATACGGGACGAATGGTTCCTCCAATGCACAACCCAGCAATTCCGAGCGAAAACCGGAACAATCAACAAACAGGTCGGCACTCACGAGATCGCCGTTTTCCAGCAAAAGTGCCGATACGCCGTTGTCATTGAGTTTGACGTCACTGACAACGGCATCAATTTTCTGTATTTTGCATTCATTCGCAAAGTCTTCCAGAAAATCGACGAACCGCTTATTTTCAAGGTGATAGGCGAACGCTTTAGGAATTCGAGGTTCGCCCCATTCGTTGCAAAGCGCGACTTTTCCACCAATCATCAGCGCGGAAATCACATCGGCGAAGGATGCGTCCGTAGCGCAGTAGTATCCTCGCGGAAAAGTCAATTCAAGATCGCGCGGAATCGGCGCCGTGAATTGGGGCGCAAACGAATAGTGGAATGGGGTCTTGGTACCCCATTTGAATTGAATCCCCAACTTGATACTCGGATGCACCGCGCAATGAAATTGCTTCTGATCGATCTCCAAATAATCGTGCAAGTACCGGGCGATCGTCGCAATCGTCCCCTCGCCAACACCAATGACTCCCATCTGGGTGGAACGGACAACGACCGTTTCCAGTTGGGGAAGTCGTTTGGCCAGCGCCAACGCGACCAGAAATCCCGCACTGCCTCCCCCCAGCACGACCACCTTTCGAACCGGATGTCCATTGCCGTTGCTAAGTACGGAACCGGATTTATCTTCAATGATCATGCCAAAACATCACGAAAAAAGAGGCTTTATACCAACAGCAAGAAAATACATTGTAACCTCGTCGATTTCAGCCGCCAACGGAATCGGCAAAAAAGTCGTTGCGAAAGGACGCGGCTGAATAATGTGTCGCTTGCCGGCTGCGTTACAACACGCACAAGCGCAATAGACGGCCAATGGGCTTAAGTCCATTCAGCCAGCGTTGGCAAACGGGATGAGCCACACCCAGGTCAATTCTGTCAGCAAACAGCGATCCAACTAAATTCGCATCGGCCAAATTCAGCATTCGCCAGCGTCCAGCCTGAATATTTGGAGTTTAACTGGACAGCGTTACTTTCTGCTTAAATGTCGCGACTACAAGCACGACGCGCGAGCAAATGTGTTTGCGGCAGGTCATTCACTCACTTGCGCATCGTGCTTGAAATGCCTGCAATTTGGCGCTGTCCAGTCAAGTATCAAACGTTTCACGCCGTTCAAAACGACTGACTCAAACATTACGAAACAACAATTCACTACAGCACTTCGCGTTTGCGATTGACGTAGTCCCAGACGACAAAACGGTCGAGATCTTTGCCGGCGGTGAAGAATACCCGCCCTTTAGTGGTTTCGCATAAGCGGTAAGCGAAGCGAATGTCTTCTTCCGATTGGGACCAACTGGGAACAAGAAACATGTTGATCGTGATTCCGTCCCTGGCGCAAAGGTTTCCTTCGCGCATCGTCATCATTTCCGTTCGCGGATGAGGTGGATACAGCAAATGCAAATGGGAATCTTCAAAATGGGCGGTCGGCAGCCCGTCGGTGATCAAGAATATCTGGCGGTTCGTTGTCGCCTGAGCCGCCAACAGCGTGCGCGCGAGCTTCATCGCATGTTGAATATTGGTAAAGTGCTGTGGAATCATGTGTTCGCTGATGTCGTCGCGACTCATGTCGGCTTTCAGTTGTACCACCGGATTATTAATCGTCACCGGTTTGGGCATCAGGTCGATGATTTCCCCCGGACGACGGATTTTCGCGAACGAGTACATCTCGATGAAGTGAACGACATCGCCCGGAAACTCGCTGCGGATCAGGCCATCCATTGCCAGAGCCATTCGTTTAACATTGATATATTGTCCGTCGTACCGCATGCTGCCACTCATATCCATGATCACGACCGTCGCGCATTTGGGATTGTTGCGGTTCCGATGAATTTCAATGTCTTCCGATTTCAGCCGCAGCGGCAATTGCGGGCCGTCGCGCAACATGGCGTTGATGAACGACTGCGGGATGTCCATTTGCGACACTGAATCGCCAAATTCGTAGGGCTTGGTGGTTTGCAATTCGACGGCACCATCGCCGACGACCGTCACATTGTGCCGCCCGCTGCGGGAGGCTTTCAAATCGGAAAAGATCCGGCTCAATAGCTTGCCTTGAAAAACCCGATAGGCCTGGGGCGTTAACGAAAACCGGCCTCGATCGTTTTGCAGGCCCTGCCGTTCCGCCGCCTCGCGAACGTAGTTTTCGATCATCCGCTGCATTTCTTCCAGCGACTGCATGGTGTTTTCGTCGATATACTGGCCCAATTGATCCATATCAATCACTGCGATTTGAGCCGTTTCGCGGGCCTCTTCAATCTGTTTTAGCAGCCGATCGATCTCTTCCAGCTCTTCCTTGATTTCAATCGCCTTTGGAACCTTTAACGACTCGCGACCCGTGAATGTGTACTTGGACGCCAATTCGTCGACTTGATACTTGTCGGCCAAAATGGACATCACTTGCACCAGTTGACGGGCAAATGGACTGGTATCATCGTTCAACTGATACCAGAGTCGTTCCAGGTCGTAGAGCTGTTCCTGGCGAATGGCTTCATGAAATCGGTCGCGCAGTTCTTTTGGAGGGCGTTCCCCTTTTTCCGCCACACGTTGAAAGTTTTTTTTCGCTCGGCGCTTGACCGAATCCGTTTCATAGGTCGCCAGAATCTTTCGCTTGCGTTCCTCCAGCATCGCTTTGATCATATCCAGGCTCGGGCCCAGATTTTGAAACTGCGACGGATCCAGATGGACGGCTCGTGCGAGTTCCTCGTCAGTCAATTCGCGCATACTGCCGTAAGCCAGCATCTGATTCATCAACGGCGAGACGAAATCGGGAGGAGGCTGGGTCGGACTGGGAAATTTGAGCGGCTGGTACTTCAGGTAAGTATGTAGTACGCCCCCAATTTTTTTGCTCATCAATCAAATCTCATAGGAAGTTTGGCCATATTCCTGACCGCGCGAGATCATGTCTTTGGCGTACAGTCCAGCCAACACGAACTCAACACAGGACGCGCGGACAGCGTCGTCTTCGGATGCGTTCACTTCAAACGCCTTTTCCCAGGCGGGTGGAACCCGCTTCAGCCGCTGCGAATAACTGGACGATGGAATCATGTCACCGACCTCCAGCCGGACACCCTTTCCGAAGATTTCAGCAATCTCGTTCAACCCATGGGCCGTGACGTATTCGTCAAAAACGATCGAAATCGCTTCGGCAATAACGCTGTCCAGAACCTGCCGTTCGCCCATTTGATGACTGCCCATCAAATCCAGTTCCAGCTTGCCCAGCGACGACGAATACAAATGCCCCAGATCACTGATGCGGGGAACGGCCGGCCGCTCGTTCAGAACCACGCCCCGCTGCCTGGCACTAGCCACCATCGTGCGATAGTTCGCGATGCTGAACCGGGCGCTGACGCCCGATTGCTGGTCGATGTATTTGGATTTGCGGGCCTGAATCGTAATTTGCTCGCAGATCTCCTTCATGAAAAAAGGTACGCGAACCGGGAACGGCCCCTCCAGTTCGATGCCCGCTTCCTGTTCCATGATTTGAATTCCCATTTCCCGTTCGCGCGGATAATGGGTCTGAATCATTGAACCGATGCGGTCCTTCAGTTGCGGAATGACTTTGCCGCTGCGATTGAACGTCGAAGGGTTGGCCGAAAACAGAATCAGCACATCGATATCAAAGCGGATCGGGTAGCCGCGAATCTGGACGTCCCGTTCCTCCAGAATATTGAACAGCCCGACTTGCACCAACTCATCCAATTCCGGCAATTCGTTGATTGCGAAAATACCGCGGTGCATGCGCGGAATCAGACCGAAATGCAAAGCGTCTTCCGTTGACATACTGGCTCCAGTGGCCAGTTTGGAGGGATCAATTTCACCGATTATATCGGCGAATTTGGTTCCTGGTGCAAGTCGTTCGGCATATCGATCTTCGCGATGCCACCAGCGGATGGGAATTTCGCTCGGCTCCCGCTCAGCGACAAACGCCTTGGCCTGTCGCGAAATTGGATTCAATGGGTCTTCGTGAAATGGACAATCGGGCAAGTCCAGGTAGGGAATCTGTGGGTCAAGAAAACGAACCAGGCCGCGCATCAGCCGACTCTTGGCTTGGCCCTTTTCGCCCAGATACAGCATGTCATGTCCCGCCAGCAAGGCGATGTTGATTTCCGGAACGACGGTGTGGTCGTAGCCCACAACTCCGGGATACAGTGTTTCACCGGATTGCAACAACCGGAGGAAATTTTCGCGAATTTCCTGTTTAACAGGTTTTGATTCCCAGCTGGTATCGATCAGCTGTTTCAGCGTTGTTGCTTTGCTGGCGGTTTGTGCGACCATCGTCATCTGTTAAGTCCCTGCTAAAAGTTAAAAAATTCGCCACAATGATAGTGTCGCATTGCCGCGTTGTTGGATAATTGGATCGGATTTCCGACCGTTTGCCTACTTTGCGGCAAATATCGAGCCAGCCCAAATACTCAGGCGAATTGGACACTTGATCGTTGCCTGGTCGGAACAATGCCTAGCCATCTGTCAAAATCGGTTGAAGTGAAACGGCATGCCAAAAAGTATTGAATTTATCTATTTTGACCTGGGCAACGTGATCCTCCATTTCGACCCGGAAATTGGCTGTCAAAACATCGCTCAATTGACTGGACTTGATTCAGCGAGAATTCACAGCGTCATTCATGAAACTTCGCTGCAAACGGATTATGAATCAGGTACCGTCAGCTCGGGCAAATTCGTGTCTCGTTTCGCCGCCGCGTCGGGGACCAATCCTGACCCGGCCCAGTTATTGAAGGCCACCAGCAATATGTTTACCTTCAACCGCTCAATGATACCTGTATTAACCCAATTACAAAATTGCGGATTCCCGATCGGAATCCTTTCCAATACATGTCCGGCGCACTGGGAATTCCTAACTGGTCGTTTTCCGGCGATCGAACGGATTTTTAGGAAACCGTATTGCGTATTGAGTTTTGAATCCGGCAGCATGAAACCAGACGAGCGTATTTACCGGGACGCGATCCAAGCTGCGGGATGTCCACCAGAAAGAATATTTTTTATCGATGACCGGCTGGAGAACGTCACAGCGGCTCGAAAACACTCGATTCGGGCAGAATTATTTGAGTCCGTCGAAAAACTACTGCGCGATCTCGACAAAAATAAAATTCGAATCAATCTATGAACACCATTCAAACGAAAGCGATTTGGACGCCTGGCTGGTACGAGATGGACCAAACCGTTGCCGTTGGGATGGAGCAAAAGTTCTGGTTTTTCAAGGACAAGTCTCGAGCTGGAATTATCGACGAAGCGATTGACCTGGTGTTCTTCAATCAATTGGACTCGACCTGCAACTGCCAAGTCCGTTTCGCCCATGTCGTTGATATCTGGCACGACATTTTGGGTCCGCTGGCCCGAGTCGACACTGACGGGTTGGACTACTTGTTTGTAACCACGGCAGGTCGTGAAATAATGGTGAACGCGGAAGAACAGCCTGGCAAATCCGACGACCCCGTTTTTGACATCGACGATTGGTCGGTGTGGGTCACGTTGAACAATGTCTCCGAGCCCATCAGCGAAATTGAAAAATAGAATGAGCCTGACTCAAGTTGATGATCGCAAGTGAACACGACGAACAGCTAGCAGGCGATTTTCCGTCATATAGCATCACTTGCGGGCCGAACCACTGATTGAACAACCCGATCGACAGTCGGAATAGAAAGTTGATACCAGCATCGGTATTGATCCATCTGGCGTAAGGATTCGTAATACGGGTATCAAAGCAAATTCCGTTGCTTTTTAATTTCCACGTACCCGAATTCCTGGTTTGCCGCGATAATCTCGATCTCGACTCCAAATCGTTATGCCAGCAATAAACATGATGAAAATCGATCGAACCTGGATGCTCATCTGGATGTTCACCTGGATGTTTTTCTTGATCGCGGTTCTGCCCGATCGGATTGGCGCCGCCCCTTTTCAATCCGTTGCAGCAGATATTGTTCAGCCTGCCACACCGTCGAATTCATCCCCGTTATTGTACCGCGTCGAAGCGTATGGCGGCAAACCATTTGGCGTGGGCACGTTTGGATACCGGATGTGTGTTGGCGACGATTTGATTGATCAATCCGGGGCAACGTTGCTGTCAGAGAAGAACCATCGCATTTTTTATCCGGTTTTTTCCAAGCCGGCGACGGCCCAGTTTTTTCAACGCGTCTTGGGAATTCCGGAAGGGCCACCCGATTCCATGCACCATGTCTGGTTTTTGTTTCGAGGGGATGAACCGCTGGAGCTGACATTGCAGGGAGCGTGCGAGGCAACCAAAACGGTCGAAGTGGAGTACACCCGGACGAGGAAGTTCGAGCGGATTTTCGGGCAATGGTGGCGCGAATTCAATGCTGCCGCCGCCCGCCAGCAGAATTGGGGTGATTACCCACCTTTGATCGAGACCTACTTGACCTCCATGCTCAGCCGACGGCTGGCCCTGGCCCTGCCCGTCGAACGCAAAAAGAATAAAGATTCATTGGCCCAAACATTGGAAACGATCTTGGATATGGAATCGCTTCGCAGTCGAGCGATTGAAGAAGGCATGGCTGGGCTGGCCGATTCCGGACCTGCTAACTTGACTCTTCCTTCTGGCGTATTCTGGGAGTATCCGGAGTTGGACGAGTCCGAATTCCGCAACGTGGAACTCGAACCCTTTGCGGATTGCATCCCGGAGGAATGTTTCTACCTGCGTTTTGGCACCTGGAGCAATCAGATTTGGCTGCGGCGGCTGACCGAAGAATTTGGAGGTGACCTTGGGCGGATGGTCAGTCTGCGAGGTTACCAGTCAAAAATACCATCCAAGTTCCTGAACCAGTTGGCGATTCAGTCGACGGAGTTTGATCGGCTGTTTGGCGGGAACCTGGTTGCCGACGTAGCGGTGATCGGCAACGACATGTTTTTTGAAGACGGTTCGGCCGTTGGAATCCTATTGCATGCCAAGAATACGAAATCGCTCGAAAGCAATCTGACTAACAAGCGACGGCAGTTTGCGGAAGCCCATGCCGATATCGGCTGCACTGTCGAGGATGTTGACGTCGACGGCGTGCGAGTCCAGTTCCTGAAAACGCCCGATAACCGGTACCGTTCGTTCCACGTAGTTCAAGGCGATAAACAACTGATCACCAGCTCGATTACATTGGCTAGGCGATTCA
>JBGSXT010000111.1:0-5267 GCA_041751295.1 Mariniblastus sp. | reverse complement strand
ATTCCAGCGACGACTCGGAGCAAAAGTTTGTGAATGACTTCTTGGCGGCCTGGAACAAGGTCATGAACCTCGATCGCTTCGACCTCGATCCAGCTCAACGAAATCGAACCAGGCCTGTGGCGCTCAGCCAACGCTAAGACGCACGGCAGGCGAAAATTTACCAGCGTAGAACAGTTGTCTTCAATTTTTTCGCAACAGTTGAGGCAAAAGTTCCATAATGGTGTTTGCATTGCCATTCCGCCCGGCCGCATGTTTCCACTCGTCGCTGGCTTCATCATCCCACGTTTAGCGGTGGCTTTGATGAATGACCTCGCCGAACCACTGTTCGTCTCGGTTTGGCTTGGGATCGTAAATGTACATGGAAATCGAAGCGGTACAAATCGTGTTGTAGATGATCAGTTCGATGTCGGGCCAACTGTCCGTTTGGTCATCGGTCAGTTTCGACATGTGTACCGAAGCACCGATTTTGATCGCCTTGCGGGCTACCGTTATCAGACATCTGCGAAGCGCGCGATAGCTAACGGGTCGATTGACGTTAGCTTGCGCAATCATGTTGGCAACCCGGATGATTCGATTTACATGGTCGGAGGTCGTGTTGACAAATTGCACCGAACCCAGACTGAAGTCGTTCCGGATTCGATAACGGTGCCATCGCGAATAGGCCCGTTTGGCCTCCGGCCATTTTCGCGAGATCGACGCCGCGGTTCGGCCCGACCAGATTCCCGTATCGGTACAAACGTGAGCAATGATTTGATGCCCTGTTGACTCGGGGCTTGTGACTTGGCCGTCGATGTGGAACAGATTTCTCATACGACAGACTACGGCCACGCTGGCCAATCCAATGAGCGGCCCACGCACCGATAAATCCAGGTGAAAAAAGGATGAATAATTACAATTGAATTGAAACGACCCGTCGTGCAGGTCGCAGGATTGCCGTCAATTGATTATTCGCCTGCTGGCTCAGCTGGCAAACGACAAAAAAATCTGTTTCGCCAGCGTCGCCAGCAAACTAGGGGTAGAAAATGCGAAACTGCCCAACCAATTGTGAATCGGCATTCATCCAATCGGAAAATATTACAGGTCTCGATCGGGACACTTTGCGGTCAACAAATTTATTCCGACAGTCGGATTAACTCATTGCCGCTGAGTTCCGTGACCACGGTGCCGAAAAGTGTGTGGGCGTTGGCATCGTAAACGCCGATCGGGATCGTTTGTCCAATCAGCCGTTCCGTACCATCGAAGACAACGATCCGGTCGCAATGGGTGCGGCCCGTCAATTGCATCGGAGTTCCAGGAACGACGGCGGCAACATCGACTTTTTTGCTGGGGCCTTCGACGAGTACAACAACACGGCCGCCAAGGAATCTCTGATTATCTTCTTCACTGATTGCATTTTGAACGGCCAGCAAATGGCGGTTCCGTTCCCGTTTGACTTCGAAGGGAACATCATCGGCCAGCTGATTGGCTGCTTTGGTCCCAGGTCGTTCGCTGTATTTGAAAATGAAGCTGTTCTTGAAGCGACATTCCTGGAGCAGATCGACCGTCATCTGATACTCAAGATCGGTCTCACCGCAGAATCCGACGATGAAATCGCTGGAAACAGCAGCGGCGTCTCCCAGCATGTCGTCAATGCGGCCCATCATCGCGCGATAGTCTTCGACGGTGTAGCCACGCTTCATTCGCTTGAGAACGTCGTTGGAGCCGCTTTGGACCGGGACGTGCAAGTAGGGAGAAACTTTTTCCAGATCGCGGACTGCGGTCAACAATTCGACAGTCATGTCCTTGGGATAATTGGTTACAAACTTGATCCGCTGAATGCCGTCGATATCGTGCAACTGATTCAACAGGTCTGACAGTTTTGTCGTTCCGGATTCGTCTCGGAATTGGTAACTGTTAACCGTTTGCCCCAACAGCGTGATTTCCTTGCAACCTTGATCGGCAAGAATGCGAGCCTCGTCCAGAATCTGTGCTGGAGGGCGCCCCTGCTCCGGACCGCGGGTCATCGGAACGATACAGTACGTGCAAAATTTATCGCAGCCAATCTGGATCCGCAGAAAAGCCTGAAACGGTGTCGGTCGCATCGACGGATCGCGCAATGGGTCAAACGTCTCATGGCTCCGTTTGATTTCGCGAATTGCGCCATCGGTGCGACCCATGCTGAGGGCTGTCAATTGCCCCCCTTCGCGGCGAACTTTATCCAGCAAGTCAGGAATCTGCTGCAATTGTCCGGGACCGACCACGATGTCGACGAAAGGCGCTTTGTCAAAGATCAGCCGTTGGTCTTTTTGAGCCATGCACCCCATCACGCCGATGATCTTGTGAGGATGTTTTTTCTTTTCGTTTTTCAACCGGCCAAGGGCACTGTACGTCTTGTTCTCCGCCTGTTCCCGAACGCTGCAGGTATTGAACAGAATCGTATCCGCGTCACTGACGCTGGACGCCAATTCGTAACCTCGCTGGCGCAGACTGGCGACCACCATCTCGCTGTCCAGCATGTTCATCTGGCAGCCGACGGTTTCGATATACAGGCGATGGGGTTGTTGCATCGGAACAGTAATGTCCAGTTACGGTGAATGCGAATTGGCCATTGATCGGTGCATGAGACCGTCCCCAATAGGGTCAGACGCTGTTTGGAATTGCACCTCAATAGCGATTGATGCCAGTCTAGCATGGAGTAATGCCGGTTGGCGAGATGAAACCGGAACTTTGTGTTTGCCGCGATGCAGTGTATCAGTGTATATTTGCGGAAACGTAGCTCCGCGAATTGCCGTCATCCCAGTCCCTCAGTTTCACTTCCGATTCATTGGCGAGTTTGATCATGTTTCGTTGTTCGTATCCAACTGTCTGTTTGATGGCCTGTTGCGGACTTTGCGATTTTGGCCTGACTGCGTCCGCCGGATTTTGCAAAATGTCATCTCACCAGGAGGAACAGGCCGATGATCGCGGTGGTAAACCGCGGCGCGAGCTGGAAAAACTTGTTGCGGAACCGATGGAATTGAAAATGGAATCACTGCCCGAAAATTTTGATCGGCGAGTGCAAGGGGGCAGAAAAACTTCGACCCGTGATGGCATCACAACGACGACGGCGCGCGATGCAAATCGGGATATTAAAATCATGGAAGGCCTGAAGACTGGGATCGTGATTGAAGTCACGCGGAACTATGGCCCGGAGGATTTGGCTGCACTTGGAAAAATGCATCCAGACCTTGTGGACTACGTTGAAATGTTTCCGGATCAGGTCGACAATCACGAGATTGAATTGAATCTGGCGATCAAGACCGTTTATCACTCGCCGACTTTGGCAGAATTAAAAAAGCGGCACCCCGAAGCGTTTAATATCTATCGTCGATACCATACCGTTGCTGAAGAACCCGTTCGCTAAATTTCGGGCACACTATATCGCATTCAGCCTGTTGGCTGTTCGAGACAGTCCAATTTTCGTACAGGGAAATGAGCGGAAATTGGGGAAACCGGAAAGTCATGTTATAATTTTAAGTCAGCGCAATCGAACTCCAATATATCCTGCGACAGCCGACAGGCTGAAGAATCATGAAGAAATTGAATCCAGTATCCAGGCGTTCCAGGCGGCAGAAATCAAGCTTGCTTTACGGCCCATTGGAAGCACGCAACATGCTTTCCGCCGATCTCGATCCCGCCCGGAACCTGATCGTCAATGGCGACTTTGAAACGGACAATTCGTCGACATTCATTGCCTTTGCGGATGGCAACCAGAATGACGTTCAAGAAATCCGCATTGTCACGGTCACCACGGACCACGGCAACATTGCCGAGCTGGACTCCGTCGCCGGACAAATAGATTCGATCGCCCAGGATGTGATCACCGCTGCCGGCGAACTGTACATCATTTCGTTTGAGCTACGGGGAAGACCAGTTGACGCTGGTGATCCTGCCGATACCAACGACGTTGAATTACTGTTGGACGGTCTCAGCCTCGGTCGATTCACTGGCATCGATCGCTGGCAGACGATCAGTATTTCTGCGACGGCAGCCGGCGATCTGGCCGAATTGGAGTTTCGGGAAGCCTCTGCCGTCAGTGATGGCAGTGGAATCCTGTTGGATCATGTCAGCGTGGGAGGCATTAGCGAATCCATCGGCGTCAACGGCAGTATTGAAGAAGTCGATGGTGATATTTCTTCGGGCGTTGTAAACAGCGATGACCTGCCCGGATTCCATGCGGTCGAGCAGAATGGCGTTCGACTGATCGGCGTTCGGGCGGTTAGCGACGCGTCCGATGGCCAACATGTATTGAATTTGAATACTTCCGATGCGCGACTCGACCGGGTCTTTCAAAATATTCGCGGCCAAGCGTGGGCAAGGTATTTTGTCACGTTTGATCTTCGAAACGGCGATGCGACTGATACCGATACGGCAAACTTGCGATTGAGATGGAACAATGACTTCGCCGGCTCGTTTTTTGGTACCTCGCAATGGCAGCGATACGGGGCGGTTCTGCAGGCAACCAGTGAATATTCGACACTAATGTTCCGGGAATTGGGAGCTGATTCCGGTTCCGGCCCGCAGATCGACAACATCAAAATCTATCGCATTGACTCCTTGCCAACTGATTTCTCGCTCGATTTGAATGGCACACAAACCGGAACGGGCAGCACGGCCTCGTTCATCGAAAACGGCCAATCGACATTGACGACTGATGATCTGATGCTTTCATTTTCCAACGGCAGTTTTCTGTCGTCGGCCACTGTCCGGATATTGGATTTTTCTGGTTCGGAGCAATTGCTGGCCAGCACACAGGGGACCGGCATCGGCCAGCAGTTCGATGTCAACACCGGCATTCTGCGGTTGGTCGGTCGTTCCAGCGTGAGCAGTTACCGACAGGTGTTGCGTTCGCTGATATACCGGGATTCCAGCGACGATGTCGAAACGGGAATCAAACGCGTCGTGGTGTCAGTGACCGATGGCACGGCGGCCAGTGCACAGGCCGAAATTCTGGTCAATGTCTTTGCCGTTAACGATCCGCCAATCGCAACGCCGCTGGCCGATATCGACTTGCCTCTGTACAACACTCTCACGTTCAATGTTGAGGCATTTGACCCCGACAACACGGACTTGACCTACGCGATTTCTGTTTCAGGCAATATGCAGATTTTCGGCAGCGAATTGCCCGCGATCTCCAGTACCGGACAAATCCAATTGACAGCGGTTCAGGAAGGGATTGCCCAAGTCACGGTCACCGTAACCGATCCAGCCGGATTGGAATCGTCGTTCACGTTTGACGTCGAAGCGAT
>JBGSXT010000110.1:0-4769 GCA_041751295.1 Mariniblastus sp. | reverse complement strand
CCCGAACCGCATTGATCTGGGAAACCGTGGTATCCCAAACCACTGCCGCATCGAGACTGCCCGTGATCAGAGCCTGAGCCAGTATCATGACATTCTCACTGTCGGTGGTCTTTCTTTCATCAAGCTGTTGTAACACGCCGTCCCGGCGGGCGATGTCACGCGTTATTTTTCCAATGGCGGCCCCCTGCGACGCGATGCCGAACCTGATGTTTTCACGGCTGACGAGATCTGCCAGGTTGGCAATCGAAAGATCAGAATTCGCCGCAACAGCAATCACCGGCGTTTGGACTGCTACCGGAAAACATTCTCGCACCACTCCATCCAGTTGTGCGCGAGATAACAATTCGTCATCGGCAGTGATGTAAAGTTCCGCACCAACGGGAATCGCTGCATCATATTCAGTCTTGATTTGGCCGAACAGTTCGCCCGAGCCGCCTGTTCGCACCACTTCGATTCGATGTTCAAACTGTTGCCGATGGTAAGCCGCGATGATGATCTCGACCGGCTGGACGACTCCCGCAGCACAATAAACCCGCACCGTTCGATCGGATGGCAAATGTCGATCGGAATGCTCTCGCAAGTGCAGCGATGCATAGGCCAACAGAAAAACTGCGACAATTGAACAAAGAAACGCGACCCCCCAATTCGACACGGAGCCGTTACGAATCGTTTTATTACGGAGATGAAATTCAGACAGGTAACAAGTACATCGCCAGGAATTTGTCGGACATTTTTCCGGTTTGTTCATTTCAATCCCGCAGTTCGATAACAGTGTCGCTGAATTTTCCGGTCTTTCGGGAACAGAAACGTAGTGAGCCAGAAAAATGGCAGCTTTTTCGCGGGACGTATGAATATGCACACAAAATGGTTTTTTGTTGATTTGTTGAAAAAACTGCATCAGAATCAGGCGGTCCTGAACCCTGAAACAAACTCAGGATTCTGTTCACACGACGTGACCGATCCGATTGCCAGTTTTCCAATTCGATACAAATCGGTCGGACCAACCAACTTTGGAGTACACAGCATGAAGGAGACAAACATGATTCGGATTTTACTTGCACTCGCATTGGGAATGATGATTTCAGTTCAACTTGACGCTCAAAATTGTAGCGGGTCCTGCGGTTATACGGCGTCGCCGACGCATGTCAATTCTTTCCGTACGGTTGAATCTGGGCCAGTTCCGGCTATCGGATCCGGCTCGATTTCGTTCCACCGTGACGATTCGGGCTCGTACACCAGTTATTCGAATGATGTCAATCGGCATGTGCCGATTCGCTCGTCCAGATATGTCAATCGGTCGACGGCAGGTTTTTCGGCGGGGACCCAACCTTTACCAAGGCCGATTTATGCAACGCCGACTTATCAACGATTCGCTTCGCCAGGGATTGTCCGCACAACGGTTTCTCCAGTCATTCAACATCGCTGGGCTCCCATGACTGGATGCAGCAATGGAAGCTGCGGGTATCGATAGTAATTCACTGAACAACCGGCAAAACTGGAATTACCCGACGCCGATTTCCGGTTTTTTCCCGGCTTCACTTACTTCCGAAGCGGATCCGGTGGATCCGGTTCTGACTGTTAATCCGCGTTGCCAAAATCAGGTGCGAAAGATGCTATCACATCACCGATAAAACTGTTGACGTTTAGTGATCGAAGGAATCGAAAGTTTTCCCTTGTTGGAGTCATGGGGCACTGAGCGAGTGAACCTCCAATGAAAGGGATGACGATGGCTGACAAGACGATTCGCGTTGTGACTCATGAAGCCGATGGCTCGCTGCGCACCATGGAATATCAATCTTTTGATTCACTGAATATCAGCCATGAAAAGGTAGGCATTGAAGACAGCAGCACAGATCTCTCACTCAGGGGAATGCCGGTGTACCGGGGCCTGATTGGACCGATACCGGAAAGCAAGACCGTTGTCCGGTATGAGTCTCCCGAAGTTTTCGAAATGTTGACCAAGGAATGGACTCAGTTGAAGGTCAAGCGGCGTCGACGCCGTTCGTCCGGAATTGTTCCAGCACCAATGGGTTTAGCCGGACTGACGACACCGATTTCGATACCTGCGGAAGTTTGACAACAAGGAATGAAGTAATACGCGCTTGACAGGCCCAAAGGCGACGCCTCCTTCCCCGGGAGGCTTTTTTTGTGCGCTCCATGAGACGGAATATGGCTACCAAGTCGCCCTACGTTCTGCTAGTAGCTGCCGCTCGCCTCAAAAACTCTGCGTTTCGCTCCGAACCAATCCGGCAGTTGACCGTAATACAATCGCACTGGATGCACCTGACAACGCTGTTCGTGATTCTTTCCTGCGCGAACACATTTCCGGCGACGATTCGACGCGCGAAACTTGAGCGATTGGCAATCGTTTCCGAACACTCTGGCGGACCGTAATAAACGCAACTTCGCCTGGGGATTGAGTCGGTTGTGAGGATCACGCGGGCAAAAGTCTTTTGGATTTTTTTGACCGCAGCCAAAACGTGATCTATCTTTCTACGGTCGTCTCTTTCAACTCAAAATGCGTCAATCGTAGACGTCGAAAGTACGGACCGTAGCCTGATTCAACTGAAGCGTCAGGATTTGCTTCGCTCCAAGGTTACAAGGCAAATCAGGATGTTTTCGGTTGCCCATTGAGGATGTCGATTTATGGATATACCCTGCCGGACGTACCCGTCCACCCGATGGCTGCTGTGGGCCATCATGCCGTTTGTTTTTCTGCCAGTGAACCTGACGGCCAAAACACCGGCTCAAACTGAACAGCCCCAACTCCTTGCCGATATCAGACCGACCCCCGAAACGGAATCGGCTGACAACCTGATCCAACAGGGTCGCCAAATGGAAAGCGAAGGCCACTGGGCCGATGCGCTCAGTCTGTACCAGCGCGCGATCAGGAGCTTTCCCAAGAATGAACAGTTGGTCGAGCGACGTGCCATTTCAAGAATCCACTATGATCTGCAGCGAAGATATTCCGACAACAGTTTTCGCCGCGAATTGTCTTCTACCAGCGGCAGCGAGTCGCTGAACATCTATGCAGAAGTGCTGCTGAAAATCCAATCCTACTACGTCGATGAGCCGAATTGGGCCCGCTTGGCTTCGTTCGGAATACATAGTCTTGACGTGGCAACCCGATCGCCGGAATTTCGACAAGTCAATATGCCGCGAGCCACGGATCAGCAGATTTCCGATGCGATTGGACAAGTCAAGACCACGGCAGGTCGACAGTCGATTCGCAGCCGACACGATGCTTATGTCATCGCCAGCACCGTCGCCAATCGACTGGAGCAGATAATCGGTTTGCCGGTTCAATCGACGATTTACGAGTTTACCAACGGTGCCATCGCCGCGCTCGATCCGTATTCGTCGTACATGTCGGGCAGCCAGTACGGTGAAGCGATGTCCCAAATCGAAGGCAACTTCGTTGGACTCGGCGTGGAATTGCGAACCCATGACGATCACCTGGAAATTGTCAGCGTGATTCCCGGCGGACCGGCACATGCGGGCAACGTGGCACCGCAGGATCGAATCATCGCCGTCGACAGCCGTTCGGTCGAAAGTACAGGGAGTGAAAAAGCAGCTGACATGCTGCGCGGCGTCGAGGGAAGCTATGTGACCATTACCGTCGAGCGGGAGGGTATGAAAACCCAGGCTGTCCGTTTGCAGCGGAAACGGGTGGAAATTCCCAGCGTCGAAGATGTGCGAATCATGGACCGCCAGAACGGTGTCGGCTACATTCGGTTGACCAATTTTCAAAAGACGACGCTCCGCGATTTTGATGCAGCCTTATGGAAGCTGCACGAACAGGGGATGCAAACCTTGATCGTCGATGTCCGTGGCAATCCCGGTGGATTGCTGTCGGCGTCGGTCGATGTGGCCAACCGGTTTGTATCCAGCGGAGTGATCGTTTCCACTCGCGGACGAAACCCAATCGAAGATTACACGCACCGAGCACAGGTTGGCAACACGTGGCGAGTCCCCTTGGTCGTCATGATCGACGAAAATTCGGCGAGTGCCAGTGAAATATTCGCGGCGGCCATTCGTGACCATCGCCGCGGCACTATTGTTGGTCAACAGAGTTTTGGCAAAGGGAGCGTGCAGGGCATCTTTCCATTGAATGTGGCGGGAGGAGGCGTCAGGCTGACCACTGCGAAATTCTATTCGCCGCTCGGGTTGGCAATCAGCGACGTGGGCGTGAAGCCCGATGTCGATGTGCAATATACGGCCAAAATCGGCACTGACTCGAGTATCGCACCGGAGTCAAGTGACCAGGCGCTGCGAGTTGGCATTCAAGTCGCCAGTCGGGCTGTCGCTTCCCAACGACAACCATTCGAACGCCAATCGATCGCCGGTCGATAGTTTCGTTTCGCGAAAAAGTTTAAGCCTGCGCGCCTCCGCCGCAGGCTTTTTTCGTATGATGGGCCAAACAGGATCTGAAACCGAATCCACTAGCTGGCATTCATGAGTCGCATCGGTCCTATTAAGTCCCATTCGTCCTATTGAGCATCACGCCTGAACCTTTTCTGATGAACCATGAATCCCCCGAATTGACCCGGTTTGCCGCGAAACTAAACCGCAACGTTGAAGAAAAGGTCTATGACTTACAGCGACAACAGCGATTAAAGCATTTGATCTTTGCAGCGCAACTGACACCTGAACTGTTGACCAAGTTGCAAAAAATGGCCGACATGATTCGGCGGCTGGCCCGCGATCGCGAGACCCATCTGGAACTCAGGACCCTGCTGGCGCATAAGCGCGCGATGCTGTATTTCACC
>JBGSXT010000109.1:0-4021 GCA_041751295.1 Mariniblastus sp. | reverse complement strand
GGTGGCGGCCAATGCGGTCCTGCAAGCGATGCGCTCGATGGAAGTTGGAGCCGGCGCTTGCGCGATTGGTCACGTTACAGCCGATCATCCGGGGATCGTCGTTGCGAAAACATCGATCGGTGCCAAACGAGTCGTCACGATCCCGATTGGTGAGCAGCTACCCCGTATTTGCTAGATACGATGGCGTAGACGGTGTCAGTTGTCCCGGTTTCGATTCGATTTCATTTTTTCAACTTCTTCGCGCACCTGCTTAATTTCCCGACGCAGAACCTCCAACTCTTCATTTTTGCTTTGAATTTTCTGTTCTTCGCCTTCCAGCGCCCTGTAAACCCGTCGCAGAGCATCGCGACTGGACTGAGTCGACTGATCGTCACCGCGAACCCGCTCCAGCGCTTCGATCAACCGCAGCTCCGCGACAATCCGAGGATCCTGTTGGGCGTTCTCCAACTGATTGCGCTCAAGTTGCTTCTGAATTCGGACTCTGCCTTTCTGCGATTTCTCATACTCTGCTTTTGCCAATTCTCGTTTCTCAGCCAAACTACGGAATTCGTCGGCGGAAGTTGTTTTTTCAGCGCGCGATTTTTCGATCAGCTGTTGCAGCAACGTACTCAGTTCGTCTGAATCCAGATCTCCTTCGGAAAGTTTCCGTTCGATTTTTTGAAGTGCCTGTCGCGCTTCATCAGCCATGATTTCCTGCTTGGCCCTGATTCCATCCTGTTGGTTTTTGATGACCGGCAGAATGTATTCGGCTTCCCCTTCGATGGTTTTATCCTCGATGCCTTCTCCGGTTGCATCGATGGTGGCATTCGACTTGGCCAGTTTTCGCTCCGCTTCGGCAACCGATTTTTCAATCGAGTCCTGCAACATGGACTGCAGATCCCGCAGGCTGTCCCAAGGCGCGTTACTTAGTCCATCGGTTCCTTCCTTGAGCATGCCATCGACCATTTGGCCGATCGGTATTTCTCCCAACATTTTCAGATTCCCTTGAATCAGCCTGTTCATTTCTTCCGGATTAAAATCCTCCGATTCAATTTTTTCGGCCCATTCTTCCCATTTCGAACTGTATTGCTCGGCCCAATCCTCCCATTCGCGTTCCTGAACTTCGGCCCAGTGACTGAACTGATGCTCGAACTGTTCCGCCCATTTCTCCCATTGCCCCGAGTATTCCTGGGCCCAAGCCTCAAGCTCCTCGGCATGCTCTTCCATCAGGCCCTCGAGGTTTTCGCCTATTTCCTCGACATTGTCGCCAAGGTCATCCGCCAACGCTTCAATCGATTCGACAGCCTGTTGCAGTTCCTCTTCCGACTGGGCAACTGCAATGTGGGACAAGCCGATCGACAGGGAAATCAATACAAAATTCATGAGCAACTTTTTCATCGTAGTCTCCTGGTTAATAAAGTAGATGAAGATCAAACCGTCAACACTCAATTCAACCTGGCCGATTCAAATCGGCCCAGGCGATCCATTAGCATCCTGATACGCTCTAAAATCAGTTCGTTGGAATTGTCCCGGTCCACCGCAGCCAACTCGAGTTTAAGGGTTCTCAAATCCAGTTTGAGCGTCTCCCGCAGAAATTCCTGGTCCCGGATTCGTTCCGTGTTGATTTCCGCCAATGCGACCATGGGCGCCAGCAATTCATTGGCATTGACCCGCGGCGTGAAGTAGTCATTCAAGTTCAATACCAAAAACACAATCATGGCTGATGCAGCCAGTCCGAGGTACGCCAGCCGCCGCAGGTTGTTGGAAAACGTCGATTTGTATACCGGCAGAGCCTGATTGCTACCTGACACTGGTCTGGTCGTGACGAAACGATCTGCAGCCGGCTCGCCCAATTGATAAACGGCACTGTTAACAGCTTCAAACCGTTGACTGCGATCGCGACAGGGATCGCAAATCGCCAAATGGGTTGCGAGTTGTTCCTGCTCTTTTGGGGAGGTCTCGCCATCCAAACAACAGCTGAGCAACAGTTCAAAGTTTTCACAGGATTTCGGTTTGCAATCTACGTTCATGGCGTCGCTTTTCGTTTTTCAGTAATTGGCTCGAGGATTCCATTAGCTGTCAAGATTACTTCCAACGCGCGTCGGGCGCGATAAATCCAGGTGCGAATCTGGTTTCTGGTGTTGCCGGTAGCCTCCGCAATCTCGTCGTAGTTCAGTTCGCCGTAGACCCGCAATTCCAGTGACTGCCGCCAGGATTCAGGCAACTGGCTCAATGCCTGTTCAATGGCTTGCGCGGTTTCGTTGAAATCATTGGATGCTGATTTGTGATCGTGTACGCTGTCAACAACGGTTGCCCGGGCATACTCTTGCTGGATTCGTCGGCGTCGTATTAGATCAATGCAATGATTTCGCAGTGTTACCAGAAAACTGGCTCGAAAATTGTTTTGGTCACGTGACCTCGATCGATTGGCGGCATGCAGTCGGTAAAACGCCTCTTGAACCGCCTCTTCTGCATCACTCTCGTTGTGCAACAAAGCCATCGCATACCGAATTCCCTGACGCGCGCACGATTCATAGTCCTGATCAACAGAATCATCAGCAACCGGGATCGGAAAATCAGTCGAATGATGCGCCATGAAGTACGCAGTTTTCTATCGCAATGCACTGGGGCTGGTCAAACGCCTCACTCAATCCTAAAAGACGAATGATATTCGGTTGAGTCGCAGAAAAATTGTCGAAAAACAGCGAACGATCGAATTCACTGCATTCTGCTGCGCGCACGGCGCCACCATTCAATAGAAAAGCGGAATTCCCGGGTCGAACCGCTAATTGCCGAACAAAATCGAGCCTGGACCAATTGCTGCCCTGTACGGCGTTACTCCGGAGCGAAATGGCGAGCTGTTGCCCGCAGGCTGGAGATCCCGATACTGGGGGAGCGGATTGCCGCGATAATACATTCGCCTTTGGGTGTTGCCGTAAAAATGTAACGGGCGATAGGGTCGCAAAAGTAGCGGTGTTTGTCTGATCATTTCCCGATCACTTCCCCTGGCGATCGTGTAAGGATACCAGCCAGGTTCCTGGGCGGCCGAATTTCTCTGAACCAGGAAAAAGGTGGATAGAGCAAACATAACAAACGTCAGACGTAAACGAAACGAATTTTGCATCTCGAATGGCCCTGCCATGGTGATCGCTTGATGTGAATTATTCAGGCTAATTCCAGCCTTTGTATTGTCAATGGTTTTCTCTGAATGAAGTTTTGGTTAGTGTGATTTGTTTCAGCTGAAACCACTCAATCGTCAAAACATGAAAACCCGATTGCCACGAAACAGGCCTCTTCGGCCGTCCCAGCAACTATTGGCCAACGGGCCATTTCGGGAAATGTGTTTTCGATGCCTTCGACCTCAACATTTCTGTCATTGTGATACCGTCCCCCGAATCCACAATCTGACTGAAGTCCTGATCGTCCAGCATATTCAGGAACGATCGCACCCGTTCAACACAGCCAGAATGGTTGGACAATCACTGACGAATTCGCAATTGATTGTCGAATCCCCAAATCGGGTTAGCAAACACACCGATTTGCTGAATCCAAAAGGAGCGCTTTTGTACCCGTCGCCGTTAGCGCGGGACATTGAAACTGTTTCCGTTGAAAACTGTCCGGAACAACTGGTGGTCCTTGATGGCACATGGCATCAGGTCAAGCAATTGTTCAGGAATTGGCCGGCGCTTTCCGGATTGCCCCATTTCAAAGTATTTCCGCAGACTCCAGGCCAATATCGAGTTCGACTGGAGCCGGACGGGCATTCACTGTCAACAGTTGAAGCAACAGTTGCCGCACTCAAAATTCTCGAGCCGGAAACCTGTGGGTTCGACGAACTGCTGCAGTCGTTTGCGATCATGGTCGAACGACAGTTGGCACATCCCAGCGCGCATTACCTGCAGGACCAGGCTCCGCGAAAGCAGAAAGCCAATATCCCGCACGCATTGTTGGCCGATTTGGGAAAACTCGTCGTTGCTTACGGCGAGGCGGCTCCCATGGCAGAAAAATTTCGCCCCAATAAAGCAGCGCGGCTGCCGGTCTA
>JBGSXT010000108.1:0-2943 GCA_041751295.1 Mariniblastus sp. | reverse complement strand
CAAGCAGCCACGGTCAGCCGGTTAGCGTTCGCGAAAATTCCGTTTGTATCCGAACCAGCATCCGCAGTGGCATACTTCAGCCTGCGGAGTTTGGCGCGGGCGCCAGAGTCACTGATGGCGATGCTGCCGATATTCGCGCTGCTAATCATCAGCGCTCCGTATCTGTTGCAAATGAACGGCTTTGCGATCTCACCACTTGTCCAGATTTCGATCCCCTATGGCATTGTTTTTGTCACGATGATTGGATTTCCGGCGTTTCTGTTCAGTAGTTTCAGTTATGACCGGGACGGTTTTCGTTCGTACATCCTGTCGCCTGTCCGTCGTTCAGAGATCCTGTTGGGTAAAAACATTGCTGTCGGATTACCGACGGTCCTCAGCGGCTGGTTCCTGATTGGGGTCGCTCAAATAGTTATCCCGCAGGATTCATATTCATTTGTTGCCACATTGGGTCAGGTTCCCGCTACCTATTTTTTGATGTGCATACTGGGAAATGTCATTTCAATTTTCTTCCCATTGGGTCTGATGCGAGGATCAATGAAACCCGTTAACGCGCCCTTTCTTCCTTCGGTGGTCGTATATTTAGGCATTCTGGTTGGCCCGGCAATTTTGCTGACACCGATGAGTTTTACAGCGGGGCTATCCATGCTTTTTCAATGGACCTCCGGTACATCGACAACCTGGATTTATCTGCTGCTGTCCATCGTACAATTGGCTGTCAGTTTATTGTTGTATTTTTGGTCGCTTGGCGATTTGGGAAAATGGCTCTGGTCGCAAGAACCCAGTATTTTGAACGTCGTGGCCAACATTCCAGAGTAATGCTTTTTAAGAAATAGCAAGTTCGTCACAAGAACCAGAGTGCCTATACTCTAAAAAAGGCTCCTGATTCCTTTACTTTAGCCGCCGGTTAACAATTCGACGAACGGATTCACATCGAGCAGATTGACGACTCCGTCGCAGTTGATGTCGGCTGCGGGGTTGTAGGTGCCGCTGTTGATGACGTTGACAAATGGGGCCACGTCCAACAATGTGACAACGCCGTCCCCATTGATGTCTCCCAGGACGAGGTTGGGGATAATGCTGTCCACTCGGATCACGACGTCATTGGGGTTGTAGATTACCTGCCATTGATAGCCGACGCCGTTGGCGATTGAGATGGGATCGTTATCGAATTGACCGATCACGCCTCCGTCTGCGGTCAGGATGGTGTATTCGTCATCAATCTGCAATGCCGGTACTCCGTTTCCCTCGTCGATCAATTTCACGATTAGCCGTCCGTCCAAATTCGCGGTTCCGGTGGCGTTCAACAGATCGTGATCCACACCAGGCGAACCGGCAAGCTCGATTGCAAATGTGCCCGAACTGGTCTGTCCGAAGTTGCCCGTCAGATCGACGGTGCCGATGGAGAGTCCCGGTTCGAAGCGGCCCCGGTTCACCACGTCGACGCCGATCAGGGTACCGTCCTCGACTTGCAGCGCGCGATTCGAACTCACGATCAAGTCCCCGCTGCCAACGAGCGTGGCGCTTCCGAAGATGATGTTGGGATCCGTGAACGATCCGCCGTTCATGTTGAATGTCGAACCAGCAGCCAGATTGAGGATGCCCGTCAAGTCGATCCGCGCAGTGGAGATACTGTTTCCGGAGACTGTGGTTGTTCCCTGCAACTCGACATCAGCACCGGACAGATGTAGCGAAGCAAGCCCGCCGCCGAGTCCGTTGAGATCCAGATCATCCGCCATGGTCCAGGTTTGGTTGGGGTCCGTGTAGTTCACTGCCAATCGACCTCCGCTGTTCACCTCGATCGGGGTGAGCGGGGTTTCGGCGGTGAAATCGATGCTCCCGACATTCAATGTCAGAATCGAGTTCAACACGAGCTGTCCATTGCTGACGATTGCCCCGTCCAAATCGAAGCCGCCGTTGGGCATGTCAATGGTGGTCGGTGCGTTGACTTCGGTGCTTGTGGTTTCCAGCAACACTCCTCCGTCCCCCGTCCACGTCCCACCGTTGATAACGGTCTCAAGCCGAAGGAAGAGAAGGCCTTGAACATCGATGGTACTTGAACTGCTAAATGTTTTCGGCCCAGCGAGGAAGCTGAATCCGTCGGCCTGGATATCCCCTGTGATCAAGACGTCAGAGATCGAAACGAAAAAAGGATTGCCGGGCGCATCGTTCATTTGCAGAAGGCCGGCGAATTCCCATTGGCCGCCCGCATTATTTACCGACACGTCGCCTGCGTTCATTATCAGCGTTCCATCAAATCGTTCGATGGCTCCCGTTTCGATGGAATCGACGTCGATATTCAGATCTCCTGTCGAATTGACGACCGTAACAGTGTTTCCCGCACCGTCCCAATTGAAGTCTCCCGTACCCGTACCGATGTTCACGAGACTATTGACAACAAAGCTCGACCCCGGATTGTTGTTTACGATGGTATTGGGATTGGTGAAGGTCGAATCGCCATCGAATTGCAACGTGGTGTCGGGAATATCGAGCGTCAATGTGGCCATGTCCGTGAAACTCGTGGGTGCCGCCAGGATTACAGTTCCACCGGCGAGGACCGCTCCATCCACCGTCACGTGCGCGCCCGAAAGTGTCGCCGGGCCATTAATTCCGCCTAACAACGCGGGAATTGCGGCATCGGTTCGGAGAGTCCAAGGGGATTGGATTTCGATTTCACTGTTATCGGTAATTCCCATCAAGCCGTCGTAATTCGGATCACTCAACGGAAGTTCGATAATTAACGTCCCCTGATCGGCAAACAGAAGTGAATTCCCGGATACACCGTCCAGATCGATCTGTGACGAGGCGTTGTTGCGGCGGACGGTTAACGTGCCATCCTCGGCCCAGAGCATTCCATCGTTGACGAAATTGCCGGCCCCATTCATTTCCACAAGTCCCCAACCTCTGATTTCACCATCCTGATTGCTGATCGGACCATCGACCTGA
>JBGSXT010000107.1:0-3571 GCA_041751295.1 Mariniblastus sp. | reverse complement strand
CACTTCGATATAGGTGTAAAACCAACCCTCGTGCAATCGGAGCCAGGATATTTTCTCCAGCGGAATACTGACTTTGGCAGTGCCCCATTTATGTGAAACCAAGGAGTCACGAATCTCGAAATCCAATTCCAGGTGCGTGTCATACCCACGCATCAATCCGTAACCAGCGGCGAATCCGGCGTAAATATCTTCACTGGTTACCGGGAACGGGCGACAGAGTGGATTGGCTGCGGCGGCTGGCGACTGTTGGCTCAACGGCGCAATGACTGCTTTCTGGTGGTCAAGCGATGCACAGGCGGTTTTGATAAAACTGGCCTGTTGGTATCTTCGATCCGGATCCTTTTCCAGCGTTCGCATGACCACGTCGTCAAGGCTGCTAGAAACAGAGGCCGATTTTTCGCTGGGCAATGAAAATCGACCTAGCGGCAACTCGCCAGTCAACAACTCGTAAAATACTACGCCCAGTGAATACAGATCGGCCCGATGGTCGACGCGGTCTGGACTTTCGATTTGCTCGGGAGCCATGTAGTTCATGGTGCCCATTACCTGGCGGGTTCCCGTCAATGTGAATTGGTCCGGATTGGGCTGCAGCAGTTTGGCCAATCCGAAATCCGCGATTTTGATTTTTCCGTCCTTCGCGATCAGGATGTTTTCGGGCTTGATATCGCGATGAACGACGCCTTTGTCGTGGGCATATTGAAGTGCGTCACAAACCTGGGGGATAATCGTGAGCGCTTCATTCGGAGCAAGCAGTTTCGCCAATATCGTGTCGCGCAAGTTGACGCCGTCGACAAATTCCATTGTCAGAAAGTAAAACTCACCGGCCTTTCCAAAGTCATACACGTTCACAATATTGGGATGGGCAAGTTTGGCGAGCATACGGGCTTCGCGCAGGAATCGTTCCGCGAATGCCGGATCGCAGCTCAGTCGCGGCGAGAGAATTTTCAAAGCCACAACGCGATCGAGATTGATCTGTCGGGCCTGGTAAACGGCTCCCATGCCGCCATGACCTATCAAATGCTGAATCTCGAAATTGGGAAACTCCGAAACCAGTTTCTCGATGGCAGGCACATGGATGTCAAATGGCCAGGCTCCATTCCGCGGCGTCGTGGGCGAGTTGGATCCGCTGTCCAACGCCAGTCCCATCAGGCAATGGGGGCAGGGACGGCCAGGCAAATCGCTTTGCATTGATTTGCCACATTGGGAACAGACATGGGTTTTGGTTTGTGTCATTGTTTCATTTGTCCATTGGGATAGCATGTTTTCACCAGTATATAAACGGCGGAACCCAAATGGTTACTGACCAATTCGTGACAAACACAAAACACATCGGAAAGGCCCATTTTCCAACGCGCCGTAGCTGTTTTAATGATACTTCGCGACCGTCCGTGGCCGTTGGATTATTCCAAAGCCTGAAACAGGGATTCAAGTTCCTGTTCAACTTCAGCTGGATCGAGAACCGTTCTGGCGATCTGTAGACGCAATTGCTGTCCATATCGCTGCCGCAATCGGTGAATGGCAACTTTGAGTGCTCCTTCACGCATACCCGTCTTGCACGACAATTCGGCGTAGGGCAAATCGTCAATACCGGTCAAGAAACCTTGAAGCAGATCGAATATCTCTCGCTTGCCCGACTGTTCGTATTGGCTGCCAACTGCGGCGAGGGTTTGTTCGAGGATCGACAGAGCCCAGTTTCTTTCAAAAATCTTCTCGGCAGTGAGTTCGCTGGCAAGCTGCCGGGAATAGCGATGGTCCGCATGTACATAGTCGATGGACAGAATTTTCTGCCCGCCGCCACGTTTTTGGGCACACTCGGTTCGCCAATGATTGGCGATAAAATTACCCATCGAGGTTAACAGAAATGAGCGAAAACTTCCCCGCGACGGTTCAGCATGTTGCAGGCGTTTTTTTTCCAACAGCTCGGCAAAGAACGACTGCGTCAGGTCCTCTGCCTGGTTTGAATCAAAACCCTTGCGTCTTACGAATGCGTAAAGTGGATACCAATACTGTTGGCACAAATCGGCGAGGGCATCGGCAACTCCATCCGATTGATCGTCGGCTGCCGCCTGGACCATGCTCCAGGAAGTAGTTGCAAAAACCCGGTTTTGACCGGCAGTAGGAGGCCCCGAACTGTTGTCATGAATCGCCATTAACCGTTACCGTCTGTTTCGATCATGCGATTAATTCTTCTACAACGTGGCCATGGACGTCGGTCAGACGGAACCGTCGCCCCTGATATTTGTAAACCAGCCTTTGGTGATCGATGCCCATCAATTTGAGAATCGTGGCCTGCAAGTCGTGAACGTGAACAGCGCGTGGATCGAATGTGTGTTTCGTGGGATGGATCGGCGTACCGGCAGCATCGGCGATATTGTAACCGTAGCTGTCCGTATGTCCGTGGATGTGTCCCGGTTTTATTCCACCTCCGGCCATCCAAATCGTAAAACAGCGGGGATGATGGTCGCGGCCGTAATTGTCGGACGTCAATTTGCCCTGCGAATAGCTGGTCCTGCCGAATTCGCCACCCCAGATCACCAGCGTGTCGTCGAGTAAACCTCGCTGTTTCAAATCCGAAATCAACGCTGCCGATGCCTGATCCGTCTCCTTGGCCTGTTTTGGAATCTCCGTTGGCAAATTGTCATGTTGGTCCCAGCCCTGATGGTACAGCTGCACAAATCGAACGTCTCGTTCCACCAGCCGCCGCGCTATCAAACAATTCGCGGCATAGGTTCCCGGTATTTTTGCGTCGTCACCGTACAGCTTGAATGTCTCATCCGTTTCGTCCGATAAATCGGTGATCTCTGGCACGCTGGTCTGCATCTGATAGGCAAGTTCATATTGCTGAATCCGGGACTCTATTTCCGGATCAAGCTCTTTTTCAAACTGCAATTGGTTCAGCTCGGAAAGGGTGTCCAACATTTTTCGCCGACCGGCCTCGCTGATCCCGTTCGGGTTGGACAGGTACAACACCGGATCGCGACCCGAGCGCAGTCGCACTCCCTGATACCGCGAATCAAGAAAGCCGTTTCCCCATAATCGGGAATACAACGGCTGGTCCCCCTGTCCCGAACTGACCAACACAACGAACGCCGGCAGGTTTTGATTAACGCTGCCCAAACCATAGCTCAACCACGCACCCATCGACGGACGGCCCGCGATTTGCGAACCGGTTTGAAAAAACGTGATCGCCGGGTCGTGGTTGATTGCTTCCGTGTACATGCTGCGGACAAAACAGAGTTCATCGACGATTTCCGCTGTCCTGGGCATCAGCTCGCTGATCCACATCCCGTTTTGGCCGTGCTGTTCGAACTTAAACGCGGAACCAGCCAGAGGAATTGAACTTTGGTGAGCGGACATGCCCGTCAATCGCTGTTCGCCCCGCACATGGGCAGGAAGTTGTTCGCCATTCTTTTCATTAAGCAGCGGCATGTAATCGAACAGGTCCAGCTGTGAAGGAGCACCACTTTGGAACAGGTAGATAATTCGTTTTGCTCTGGGCGTGAAGTGGGTCTGTTCAAGGCCAGACAACATTCGTTCGCCCAACCTCTGACCTGAACGGTCGGCCTGATCC
>JBGSXT010000106.1:0-3219 GCA_041751295.1 Mariniblastus sp. | reverse complement strand
ACAACGTGTCGGAAATTCGCCTGCTCGAAACGGTCGATGAAACGGTTCTCGATCAGGTCGAGCTGCTGTTGTTGGAAATGTATGACTTCATGTCCGAACATGGACTGATCATGGGATTGGCGATGGGGGGAGAAAAAAACTGGCGACGTGGCGTCGAACGAACGCTCGGTCGCCTCGGTGCGATTGTCGTCGCGGAAATCGATGGACGTGTAATCGGGTTCACCCGCGGTGTGGTCCGGCTCGCGCCCGATCATCTCGGCGGCGAAAAAATCGGGTTTGTGGATCACACCTTCATCACGGCCGATTTTCGACAGCAGGGGATCGGCCGGAAGATGTTTGCGGCACTCGAACACTGGTTTCAAGGCAAAGGGGTAAAGCGTCTGGAACTGCAGGTTCTCTGTGAAAATAAACCAGGCATTGAAGCCTGGTCGGCGTTTGGTTTTCAACCTGAACTGCTGCAAATGCAGAAGCCGATTTCGTAATACTACGTCGAAAATGAAATCCTACACTTTGCCCGAACTCGATCGTTGTCTGACCAAAATGGAGATTTCATCAGGCGAGTTGGTGATGGTTCACAGCTCGCTGTTGGGATTGGGACAACTCAACCATCAACGAATGTCCGACGCTCCAAAACTGATCGCTGATTTGTTGCTGGATCGGATCGGTCCCACTGGAACCCTGGTGGTTCCCGCGCTCAATTTTGGATTCTGTCGCGGGAAAACCTTTGATCGCCAACATACGCCGAGCGAAAAAATGGGTTTGTTGTCAGAATACGTGCGCTGCTTGCCGAATGCGGTTCGCAGTCGCCATCCGATGCAATCGGTCGCGGCAGTTGGTCCGCTGGCAGAAAGAATCTGCGAACCAGATACTCCGTCGGCGTTTGACAAAGGCAGTTCTTTTGATTTCATGATTGGCATCAACGCCCGACTCCTGTTGCTGGGAGCCACGTTTCAGGCAGCCACGGTAATTCACTACGCCGAGCAGATGGTCGGTGTTCCATATCGACTCTGGAAAACTTTTTCCGGGACGTATATCGATAGTGGCCAGGAACTGGTCAAGCAGTATCGAATGTACGTTCGCGATCTGGAAATGGACCCGAAACTTGAAATGTCGTCGATCGAAAGTGAACTAATCGCTCGAAATCAACTCGTTCGTTTAACGTTGGGCGCTGGACAGGTTCGCTCATGCACATTCCAGGACCTGGTCGGTGCATGCAACGATTGCCTTCGAAGGGACGCGAACTGCCTGGTAAGCCAGATTTCACAATGAATATATCGTCGTTAAATAACGGTTACTTGACCGCCTGGATATCGCGATCGGCACTCGAACACAACATCACGACCTTGCGAAAACATCTCAAACCAACCACAAAAATATGTGGCGTTGTGAAAGCCGATTGTTACGGCCACGGCTGGGATCCATGCCTGCCCATTATCGCCGAACACGTGGATTTTTTGGCCGTGGCCACGCTGGAAGAAGCAAAGGATGTTGCCCTCCGCGACTTTCGCATCGAAGTCCTTGCGTTTTCCGTACCTGCGGCGGCCAGCCAAACGCGATTGACCGAAGTGATTCAGCATGGCGTTGTTCTGACCATAACCAGTTCCGCCGATTTGCAATCGGTCGGACAGGCCGCAGCGAGGGCCGGTACGGTTGCCCGTGTGCATGTGAAAGTGGACAGCGGCATGGCCCGATCTGGCGTTTGGTTTGAGAATGCAATTGAACTCATTGAGCAAGCGCGATCTCTTTCCAATATCCTGGTGACGGGCATCTACACACATTTTGCCGCAGCCGACGAGTTCGACAAACAGCCCACGAGGCAACAGTTCGATCGTTTCGCAATAATCGTCGATTCGGTGGGGGGACGCGACGAACTGCTGCTGCATGCCAGCAACTCAGCCGCCACGATCGATTTGCCTGAATATCAGCTGGATATGGTTCGGCCTGGCATGGCAATTTACGGCTATCAGCCCTCCAATCAAATCGCTCATCAAATGGAACTGCAGCCAATTCTGAAACTGACCGGACGGCTGGTTGCGATCAAGCAGGTCTCCAAAGGAACCCGCGTTGGATATGGGCGAACGTATCAATGCGTTAGCGAACAAAAACTCGGATTGGTCCAGGTCGGTTATGCCGACGGTTACCGCCGGGCGTTTTCGAACCGGGCCAACATGTTCCTGCGGGGACAGGTCGTTCCGGTTCGTGGGAACGTCAGTATGGATCAGACCGTGGTCGATGTCTCCGCTGTCGAGGATGCGCAAATCGGTGACACCATCGAGATCATTTCACCCGATGTTTCCGCTTCCAACAGTGTCGAATCTCTGGCGGAACTGGCAGGCCTGATTCCATACGAAGTCGTCTGCGGGCTGGGCGATCGCATCGAACGAATCCTGGTGAATCGTCATACACCTGATTCCCAGATTGTTCATACCAACAGAGCTCCTGAATTAATGAACTCCGTCATCCACAAAGCCGACAAACAGCCGTGACGCATCAATTGCACAATCCGGGCAAGGAAATGCATGATCTGGTCACGCGGCTGTTTCCGATCCACCGCAGTATCACTGGAGACGGTGTTCGCCAGACATTGGGGATTTTGAAAACCTACATGCCTGATCTGCAGATTCATGAAGTCCCTTCCGGCACCAGCTGTTTTGACTGGACGATCCCCCGCGAATGGCGCGTGCGTGCCGCCTACATCATCGATCCCAACGGCAATCGTATTTGCGATTTGGCGGAAAACAATCTTCATATCGTCGGCTATTCGATTCCGGTGGACAGAGTCCTGTTGCTTGATGAATTGCAAAAACACTTGCATTCCCTGCCCGATCAACCCGATGCGATTCCGTATGTGACGTCGTATTACCGGGAGTATTGGGGATTCTGTATCGCCGAATCGCAGCGGCAACAACTCAAACCGGGGCAGTATCGGGTCGTAGTTGATTCGGAATTGTTCGACGGAAGTTTGACCTACGGCGAGCTTCACATTCCTGGCCAGACGAAATCCGAAGTCCTCGTTTCCACTTACATTTGCCATCCGTCGATGGCCAACGACCAGCTGTCGGGGCCCGCCGTGGCGACGTTTGTTGCCCAATGGGTACGGAATCAGGATCGTCGGTTGAGTTATCGGTTTGTGTTTGCGCCGGAAACCATCGGAGCCATTGCTTTCCTGAGTCGCAATGCGAAGTATTTGAAAGACAATGTCGTTGCCGGATTCAATCT
>JBGSXT010000105.1:0-4463 GCA_041751295.1 Mariniblastus sp. | reverse complement strand
GAATTTGAAGAGCAAATCGCCACCGTGAGCAGACTGATTGCCTCACAATTTCCGAAAATCGATGGCCTCGTTCATTCCATCGCCTTCGCCGACTACGAAGGGGGTATCAAGCCGTTTCACGAAACGGGCAGGAAACAGTTTCTGCGAACCGTGGACGTTTCCTGTTATTCCTTGATTTCGATTGCCAATCATTTTCGTGAAGTGTTGGACGATAGCGCGTCCGTGGTCACAATATCCATTTCGACGACGACGATGGCCAGTGAGAATTACGGATTCATGGCACCCGTGAAAGCGGCGCTGGATTCTTCGGTGCCGTTTCTCGCCAAGAGTTTCAGCCAGTTTTCCAGGGTCCGGTTCAACGCGGTTGCACCGGGCTTGTTGAAGACCTCTGCCTCGGCAGGAATTCCCGGGTACGTCGATGCCTATCTGTACGCCGAGCAGATCATTCCGCGCCGCCAAGCCGTGACGACTCAGGAGGCGGCCAACGCGGTCTGTTATCTGCTCAGTCCGCGATCGTCCGGGATTAATGCCCAGCGGATTGTCGTCGACGCTGCGATGTCGATCAATTATTTTGATAACCAAGTCATCGCCAGAGCGATGAAAGAGGCCGACTGACTGACTTTCTAATTGGTATCCGAGTGCCCGTTTCGGGAGTTCAGAACATTTTTCGGCGATTAGTCGAGCGGCAGGAGAAAGTTTACCAGAGTGAAACCATTGTCCCCAATTGTTTCGAAACAGTCAAGACAACTGTTCTACACTGATTGGGTATGTTATTAGCTGTCGCTCGCCGTAGGGCCTTCAAACCCCGACGTGCCAAACGGACGACAAGTGTTATAATTTCGGATCGGAAAATTCAACCTTAACAAAAAGATTTACCATGAAAACAACAATTGCAATGTCCGTTTTAGTCGTCAGTGTGTTCTCGTTGCCCGGATTGGCCTCAGCACAAAGCCCGAAGCAGGCCCCCGCAGCGGAAACAAAAGCCGGAGCGAAACAGGCGTTCACTGTCGCCGATGGCGCATTGACGTTTGAAGCGACGTCCGATTGGAAGAAAGTTCAGCCCAAAATCGACTTCATTCACGCTGAATTCAGCATTCCAAAATTAAAGGGGGATGAGAGCGATGGCCGCATTACGTTTTCCCAGGTCGGGGGAACGATCGACGACAACTTGAACCGCTGGGTCGCACAATTCAAAGACGCGGACGCGACTGACAATGAACAGGTCATTAGAAAGTCAGAAACCGTCGACGGCAAAAAAGTTCAACTGATCATCATTCATGGCACGTTTATCGATGGAGGCGGTCAACCATTGGGTCCGAAAACGGAACGCGAGAAGTACACCATGATGGGTGCGGCGATCGAAGTCGAAGGAGGCAACAACGTGTATATCAAAGCCTACGGCCCGAGTAAAACAATGGAGGCCAACCACGATGCTCTGAGAGAAATGCTGATGAGCATGAAGACCACGGACGGTTAGTCAAACTGGGAGACGGCAAATTTTGTTCTTTGAGTCCTGAATCAGGGACCAAGTGTCCTTCAAATCGTCGGCCGGTGGTGCCTCCAGTAACAATTCGTTGTTCGTAATTGGATGGCGGATTCGAATCGACATCGCGTGCAGGGCCTGACGATTTAAGACCACGCGATTGGTTGCGGTCGGTCCGAGAATATCTGCTTCGGTAATTTGACTTCGGCCTCCATATAATCTGTCGCACAGGACTGGACTGCCGATGTGCGAGAGGTGGACTCGAATCTGATGAGTGCGACCGGTTTTCGGAGCGACCGCCAGCAGGGCGTATTTCCCTCCCCGTTCCAAAACCTCGTAAAAAGTCTGCGCATTTCGGCTGCTCTTGTGGCCACTTCGAATCGCCATTTTTTCGCGCTGGTACGGGTGCGAGCCGATCGGCAACTTGATTTCGTCCCGATCGCGATCAGGTGCCGGAGTCACAATGGCCCAGTACGTTTTCTCTACGGTGCGGCTTTCAAACTGTTGTGCGAGTCGGGAGTGGGCGTCATCCGTTTTGGCGATCACGATGATTCCGCTGGTATCACGATCCAGCCGATGTACGATTCCTGGCCGCGCTTCCCCGCCACAGGAGCTGAGTTGTTCGAAGTGAAATGCCAGCGCCGACGTTAACGTACCCGACCAATGCCCTTTTGCCGGGTGAACCACCATTCCTGCCGGTTTATTGATCCCGATCAGATGATCGTCTTCGAAAACAATGTCCAACTGGATGTCTTCGGCAATGGGAGCTTCGGTTTCGATTTTTGGCAATCGAAACTGGACTCTTTGACCCAGATTCAATTTGACCGACGATTTTGCCTGGACGCCATCGACAGTCGCCTGACCAAGCGTAATTGCCCGCTGGACTTTAGCACGGCTGAACTCGGCAAACCGACAGGCCAGAAACGAATCCAGCCTCATGCCAGCTTCGACTTCGTCGACAACAACCTCCGTAAAGCCATTCGGTTGAATCGTTTTTTCCGTCATGAACCTACTTCTTTTACGCTGAGGGCGGCAAATATCGCCTGACTTGATTGTTAATATTCGATAAAACGTTGGAATTCCGGGCGTTATTCGATAGTATGAACGTAGGGATCGGATCAGATTGGAGATTGGAAACAGTGTCGGGCGGCAGCTATCAAATTGGCTATTGTCATTCCTGCGGCAGGAATGTCCAGCACTTTCGAGGTCCGAAATCGATGGTCATGAAGTTTCGCGATTTCACGACATTGTACATTTTGAACTTCGGTCCGTGGTATTGTAGCCACTGCGAAAAACGAACAGAGTGCCTGCCGCGGATTCGCAGCAACGAGCCGACGAATCCTGTGATCTCCGATCGGCTGACTGAATCCGAACGAATCGGCAATTATATTCGAACAGAATCTTCGCTGGTTCTTCGAAAGAAACGGGCCGGACGATATTCCAAAAAGTATCGCGAAGGAGTCGTCGTCAGGTTGGTGACTGGCAAAACCAACGTCGCTCAGCTGACCATCGAGCTGAACGTAACGGAAAGCGATTTGATGGCCTGGGTCGCTGAACTGATTGAAGCCCGTGACAATCGAATTGAAGAACTGACCGGACAACTCAGATCACATTCGCGGGCCGCGGCAAGCAGGATCGGAATCAACGATGATTCACCGCGCTTTGATGAAGTGGACAATTTGATCGAAGGCCAATACGAACGCCGGAAGTCGGACCTATCCGGCTGAGAATACTGCGTCAATTCGCTTTTCAGCGTTTGACCTGTTTGGAAAACGCGCAGGCGGCAGCACTCAGACGCCATTGGATCAATATCCGCAAATGCTTTTGCCCAAATTGAATTTTCTCCGCCTCAACACCGCTGGAATTTGTGTTACGATAGTATTCCGTAAAAACCAGGATTACTCCCGCGTGAGGCACGAGAGCAAATGAGTGATGGAAACTCGATAAGATTTATTGAGATGACGGGCGACACTTTGGCCGAAATCGTCAGCGATGGTGAATTGCACAATCAGGACTTGGGGAGTGCTGGCGTCTCAGCCAGTTCGATTGTCCGCGTCAATCAACAGGGTGACATTGAAGTTCGAAAAGAAAACAAATGGTCGATCATCGGCGGTTTGCTGGGTCAGTTTGAATCCCGCGTGAAGGAAAAAACCGGCTTCGATTGGGTCTGAATCCCTCGCAGTATTTTTGATCGACGATTACGTTTTGGCAATTCTTTAAGCAATTGTCGCAACACAAACTGAAATTCTGTCTTGTCCATTTAACAAACCGGTGCGACAGATCCAGATGTCCCCACGTCATCCATGACCAACAAAATTCCACTTTGGATTGCCGAAGATGTCACGTGGGCGATGCTGTGGGGTCTACTTACCATCGGGATTCTTACCGTGGCCTGGTTCGGTACGCAGCAATTTCGATATCTGATTGCTGCGGGAGGGATTGGCGCGCTGCTGATCGTTTTATTGATCGTCGAGGCTTCGATCGTTACCGACAAGGAATATTTGGTCAACGCCGTCTATGAAATGGCAGACCACGTCCGAAACAACAATGCCGACGGCATTGTCCAATTCGTGCGGGAAGACAACAAATTTTTTGCTGAACGAATCCGACGCAATATGGAGGAGTACGATTTTCGCAGCTGCAATCTGATCGGTTTCAGCGAAACGACAGTCGAGCCGGAAGGAAGCAACCCCCGCACGGCCAACATCGGGTTTTCAGTTTGGGCCAGCGGAGCACCTGCGGGGCGGCTGGACCTGCTTCAAACGGCAGGGGTTGCGGTGACCCTTGAGTTTCAAAAGAACGATGGCCGTTGGACAATCGAAGCCTACGGTTACCGACCATCCAACTCCCCGCACCGTATCGAAATGTATCGGGAATAAATCGAATCCCGAATCCGGCCATGCAACCGGAATCGATATCCCGCAGCGATTCAATCAACATCCCGCAGCGATTCAATTAACATCCCGCAGCGATTCAATCA
>JBGSXT010000104.1:0-3310 GCA_041751295.1 Mariniblastus sp. | reverse complement strand
CGACAAGGTTTTTGCGGCTCAAGAGCAAGACGGATTCATTGATCTTTTTCAAACCCGGACAACCTGCCATACTGCTTTCGGACAGATCGATCGGATCCCTGAATTGTGGACGGCAAAGCAATGCAGATTTTTTTTTCAGTTGGTGAACCCAGTGGTGATTTGCATGCGGCCAACTTGATCCGGATGTTGAAGCGTCGCACGCCGCAATGTCAGGCTGTGGGGTATGGCGGACCGCTGATGGCCGAAGCGGGTTGCCAGCTGCAGTACGACCTCACTCGACTGGCGGTGATGTTTCTGTCCGGCGCGATCTGGAATTTGCGAACTTTTCTCAAATTAGTCGCCAGGGCGGACGATTACTTTGCCAAGCACCCCGTCGATGCGGTGGTTCTGATTGACTATCCCGGATTCAACTGGTGGATCGCCCGCAAAGCGAAGGCCCACGGCATTCCGGTCTTCTATTATGGCGTACCGCAAATGTGGGCATGGGGTTCGTGGCGGATCGGCAAGGTAAGGAAATTCGTTGATTATGTGATCTGCAAACTGCCGTTCGAAAAGAAATGGTTTGAAGCCCGGGGATGTGAAGCGTTTTACGTCGGGCACCCCTATTTTGACCAATTGAACTCCCAGATCTGCGATCAGGACTTTATTCAATCGCAGAGGGATCAGTCACGCCAAACGGTTCTGCTGTTGCCAGGCTCACGTGGCATGGAACTGAAGCGGAACCTGAAAACGCTGTTTTCCGTCGCCGCCAATGTCCGGGCAAAGCACCCCGATGCCCGCGTTGTGATGGGCTGTCTGAACGCAGCCCATCAGGCCACCGCCAACAACGCGAAGGAAAAAGCCGGCGTCGACTGCGAAATTTTTTCGGGGCGAACGCAGGAACTGATGGAACTTAGCAGTGTTTGCGTCGCCTGCAGCGGTTCGGTTTCGTTGGAGTTGTTGCACCACCGTTTGCCAACAGTCATCGTTTACAAACTTGGCTTGGGAATATTTCTGCTGCAAATTTTTGCCTTGAGATGCAAATTTATTTCCCTGCCGAATCTGATGATGACTGACGATATTCGCAAACAGCGATGGCTGCCCTACAATCCTGACTCGCCCGACGCCGAACCGGTTCTGATGCCCGAATATTTAACCTGGCGGGAAAGTTCGGCCAGAGTATCGGCCCGTCTGTTGAACTGGATGGACTCGGAATCCGAGCGGCAGAGAGTTGCCGATGGATTGGGTCGACTGGCCGACCAATATGCGATCCCTGGCGCTACCGCCCGCGCCGCCGAATTCATACTTTCAAAACTCGCGCACGAATCCAACGTATCAAATTCTGCGGCCTGATTTCAGGAGTCCACATTGGACTCGTCGGTCGGGCGACAATTTTCTTCCTCCTTTTCCTTTCGCAGTCCGGATCGGTTATCATTAGCGGTATGATCCTTGAGCAGCATCTTGAGCCTCTGCAATCAACTGGCAATCCGATCATCGATCCGTAATTCTGACGTGTTTCTCAGCGAACCCCCAAACACCAGCTACGACCTGAATTTTTCGCTGTTCGGATTTCCCATTCGGGTCCATCCGGCGTTTTTCATCATGCCCCTGTTGCTGGGCAGGTGGGCATTGCAGGATCCGGGAATGAATGCCGGCCTGACCCTGCTGGTACTTATGGCTGTTTTTTTTGTTTCGATTCTGGTCCATGAACTGGGACATGCGTTTGCGTTCAGGTATTTCGGGCAACCGGCGCGGGTGGTCCTGTATTGGATGGGAGGACTCGCCATTCCTGACAGTGGCGGTGGGCCGTGGATGCCGCGTTCCAAAGAGTCACTGACACCTGCGCAACAGATCATCATATCTCTCGCCGGTCCGGTGTTCGGGTTCCTGTTGGCGGCACTGCTGATCGGGATCGTGATCGCGATTGGCGGCAGCGTTTATTTCACGACAGGCCGATTCCTGCCGATGTTTGTGCCCGAACTGCCGAAGCACATGCAGGACAGTACAGGTGGCCAGGCGCTCGGCCTGTTCTTCCGGCTGGGTATCTGGGTCAACATTTTTCTGAATATTCTGAATTTGGCACCAGTCTATCCGCTGGACGGAGGCCAGGTTTCCCGGCAGCTGTTTCTGTTGAACGATCCGTGGAACGGCCTCAAGTACAGTTACTTTCTATCGATTGCCGTCGGCGCACTGATCGCCGTATTCAGTCTGGCCAGCGGTGACCAGTTCCTCGGCATTTTCTTCGGCTTCATGGCCTGGTCCAATTATATGACGATGCAACAAATGGGTGGTGGAGGATACGGAGGTCAATACGGCGGCGGACGTCCCTGGTAATCCTTCGCGCCGCATTACGCACCGTCACAATAAAGTTGTGCTGGAGCACAGCGAACGCAATCAAAACGGGTGTTGCATTTTGAAAATCGGATCATGGCGCACGCCGTTTTTCGTGTCCTGACGACTGCTGGAAAGACTATTTGAAACAAAAAAATAAAAAAAATCAAATTTTTTTTCCCCTGACAGAATTGCGTTTCTTAATTGGTTGCAGCCGCTGTTCTACGTCCGACAATCGATTCGGATTTTGGGAGCAAGGGCTTTCGATCGGGAATTCAATGGTACGCTTTTGCATGAATTGACAGAAAAAAACTGGCCGAACTCCGAATCGGCGCGCCGATTTCCCTGAAATAAGCGAAACGAATCGAATCGCAGCTTCTATTTTTCGACACGAAATGCATCTGCTTGTCAATCCTTTGAATCAGCCGCCATTCTGCGATGATTTCTGCGGGGTGATCGCTGGATGTGTTGGTTTGGACGGTGTGTCGGCGTTGGCGAATGACCAGTCGAAACGGTCGTTTAACAGGCTGAAATACCAAAGGCTGTTTGCGACATCGTAAGACCGCTGGCGGTTATCGCTGGCAGTAACAATTACAATTTGATGCAGTTGAAAAAAAGCTGCGCAAAGTCTGACCGCTGGCGGACGACAACAGACGGGCTGACACTTGAACGGCCATGAAACAGGTATCCGGAAGGCAGGCGGACTAAAAACAGAAAAAAAAATGTAAAACAATATTGAAAAATTGTTTTCAATACCAGAAACTTACCGCAGTGGAAGTTACATTTTCGATGGACCTTGAATGCAGCAGATTGAATTTGAAATTCGCTGCAAACATTCAAGTCAATCAAAAGATGTGGTTTCCTGGTTAGACGTTTAATTTTTTCAAGTTGGAGAGCCGACTTCGAATTTTGGACGCCGTTCCAATCGAGAGGGAGCTCCCGCAGGTCAAATACGGAGGACGTACTGTGGCCAAGAAGAAGAAAGCTGCCAAGAAAAAGG
>JBGSXT010000103.1:0-2595 GCA_041751295.1 Mariniblastus sp. | reverse complement strand
ACGGGCAATACTATAATAACTTCCGAAGTCGACCCAGAAATTGCTAAATCGATGGCCAATGCCTTGCGCCGCTTTGCCCGGTTGCATCCCGATCAATTCAACCGACGATCGATGACCCACCCCAGCCTGTTCGATCGAATCACCCTGATTCGGAAAGTCCAGCAAAGTCCGAAATTTGCCGTTCATTTGAGACGTCGGTTTCTAACCGAGCAATTCCTGTTGGCGACGGCAATCCTGCTTGCAACCGTCCTGTTGCTACTGTCAGACACAAAATCAGACAGTTTTCAAAATTCGGCTACTAACAGCCAGATGGACTTGGAACGTAAGTTTAACCAATAAGGGCACTTGCAACTCGATGCATATGTCTTCAAAGTGGAGGCGAGGGCGTAGACTCGCAACGGGGTCAATTCAGCGCATCTGACAATGATCATTCAGTTTGTCTTAGAATTGCTAATTGCGAAATTAGCCGACCGGCAACAAGCACGAAATTCGCATTTATTGACAGTTGCTGGTTTTGGACTTCGGTCAAGCCGTTATTTAGAGACTTGTCTCTAAGCCCACAAGTCGTCGAAGCAATTCTTGCCGGAGGCAAATCTGGTGAAATCAGCCTGCGCCGGTTGCACAAGGGATTTCCAATTTTCTGGTCTTGTCAATCTGAAGAATTTCCAGATTGAGTTCCCGTAGGAATCATCAAATACGCGATCAGGTCGAATCGATGTCATAACAATCGTCGGTGTTGGAAACCGAATCAGAAACAAACCGCTCGTCTTAGCTCTCAAACTGCTCAAACGATTGGCGTAGTTGAGTTGGGCTTCTCAATATCCAGCGCCTTCATTCGATAAGTCAACGTTGAGGGCTTGATTCCCAACAATTCGGCGGCACCCTCAGACCCGGCAATCCGCCATTCTGCATGATTCAATGCAGCGATCAGGTTCGCTTTTTCCTTTTCCCGAAATTCGGAATCCGTCACGAAATCACCGATGAATTTCGGAACGTCGTCGCTTGCCGTTTGCATTGCAACCGGACTTTGCCCGGGCAGAGCCAAATCCAGCCGCAAACGACTCCCCTTGCTCAGAATGACTGCCCGCTCCAAAACATTCCTCAACTCGCGAATATTTCCGGGCCATGGAAGACTCTGCAGCAGAGCGCCTTGCTGTCGGGAAATATTTAACGGCTCCTTGCCCATGGAACGGCAAATGACATCGATCAAGTGCCTGGTCAGTGGCAAAATGTCTTCTGGCCGTTCTCGCAGCGAAGGTACCCGAATCGGAAAAACGCTCAGGCGATAATACAAATCCTCCCGGAATCGCCCGGCCTTGATTTCGGATTCCAGATCACGATTGGTAGCGGCGACGACACGAAGATCTACAGAAATTGTTTTGTCGTCACCCACCCGTTCAAACTCCCGCTCTTGTAGCGCGCGGAGTAGTTTGCTTTGCAACGATATCGGTATCTCACCGACTTCGTCCAGAAACAGTGTCCCCCCGTCCGCCAGTTGCAATCGACCGACGCGGTCCTTGTGCGCGCCCGTAAATGCCCCTTTCACATGCCCGAAAAATTCGCTTTCGAAGAGCTCATGGGGAATCGAAGCACAATTGACTTTCACCAGCGGTCGATCAACGCGCGGGCTGCTGGTATGAATCGCCCGCGCCATCAACTCCTTTCCGACGCCAGACTCGCCAAGTATCAGTACGTTGGCGTTGGTCTGGGCCACCGCCTGGACTTGTTCAAGAGTTCGGTTCAGTGCCTTGCTGTCGCCGACGATTTCACCAAAGTTGGCTGCGACCTGAACCTCGTCGCGCAAGTAATCGCGTTCCTGCTCGAGCTGCTCTTTCAGCACCTGGATTTCACGGTAGGCAGCCTCTGAATGTTTTCTTGCTTCCAGCCGCTCCGAGATGTCTCGAAAAACGACGACAGCCCCGTTCAGTTTTCCGTTTTGCCAAATCGGCGTGCTCGTATACTCGACCGGAATCGCGTGACCGTTTGCGTGCCAAAATACTTCGTTCTCGACACGGTGGACTTTGCCGTCTTTAAACGCTGCATAAATCGGACATTCTTTTTGACGATAGATCGTCCGGTCCGCATGGGAGTGGTGATGCACTTCATGCGCCGACTTACCCAAACACTCTTCGATGCTCCAGCCGAGAATGTCCGTTGATGCCTTGTTGGCGAATGTCATCAGCCCTTGGCTGTCCAAACCATAGATCCCTTCTCCGGCCGCATTCACGATCAGCTGGACTAGTTCATCTGTTGATTTCGACATTTACAACTCGCAGTTTCTTGGGTTTAGGGTTCTCGAAATTCCGTGACTCACAGGTTTCTGAGTCGCAAATCGCGGAAAAACAGCTTCTTTCTCCAGCGTACAGCATTGGCACAGGAAGTGCAAAGTGATGAAACAACAGAATTCGTGAATCGCAATAATTTGTGTCTAGCGAACTTTCCAAAAGGAGCAAAGGATGACTTTATCAACAGCAATTCGACCACCTTTCTCGCAAGAAACCGCTTTGGCGAAAGTCCAAGCGGCTGAGGATGCCTGGAACAGCCGGGACCCGCAACGGGTGTCGCTCGCCTACTCGGAAAATTCGAAATGGCGAA
>JBGSXT010000102.1:0-2319 GCA_041751295.1 Mariniblastus sp. | reverse complement strand
GGACCAGGTTGCAGGCTTCCAAAAGTCACTGGAGGCCTTCTCAGAAGGGATTCTGCTGGTGGATACCTCCACACCCGACTGGAATGTCCTCTTCCAAAACGAGGCATGGCTGCGTATCACTGGCATGTCTCGGGATGAGGTGTATGGCAGCAAGTTGTGGCACCTATTTACTCCTGCTGGTCAGACCAAGGTAGCGTACTAATACCACTACTTTCAATACTCCACCACACACTGCCACTCCTTCCACGTCCCGGGCTGGTGCCAGTTGCAATGATTCTGCCTTATTTCGCGCGATCCGGATCGAGATATTCTGACCGATAAGTTGCGCGGTGTTCTGTGCCGTGGAAGCGATCTGGGAATCACTGCCGTCGATCTGGACAAGCACGTGTGTCTGTTCGCCCAGCAGCAGCTGTTCAGTGAAATTCGGGGGTATCACAATGCCAACTTTGGCCCGCCCGGAACGAAGCGCGTGGTCGAACGCCGACTGATCGAATACTCGCTCGATCAGTTTGAACCGCCTGGTATTGACAAACGACTCCAGCAGCAACTGCGATTCGGTTCGACCGTCCAGATCCATGACGACAGTGTGAATATTTTCGATTTGAGTTTCGATGGCATAACCGAACAGCATTGTCTGGATCAGCGGCACGACAAACATGAAAAACAGCGTCGTCGGCTGGCGGCGGACGTGCACGAACTCTTTGACCATTACCGCCCACAATCCATTCAACGGTTTACGTGCAATCTGTGGCCCGTCGTCTTCTTCCAGCATCGGCGGCGCTTTGGACTCCGTTCCGTTTGGCTTGCCAATCTGTTGCAGTTCGCCAATCTGTTGCAGTTCGCCAGATTCGTCCTGGAAATCTTCTCTCAAAGCTGCAATTGCATCCGGACCCTGCTGTTCAGCCAAACCGGTCAGGGTTACGAAGACGTCTTCCAGGTTGGGTTGCGAAGCCTGAATTTCGAATTGGTCGGCAGTGAGATCAAGTCGCGGTGGCAACGATGCGGGATCAAGAGAATCATTGGCCAGCAAATGAATCCTCTCGCCAAACAGAGTCGCATCGCGTATTTCGGGGAACGATCGTAACCGTTTCAGCTGTGAAGCGGGTGAGGGGACTTGCAAATCAAACCGCCGCGTTCCGGCTGGAGTGACCTCGGGCAACTGTTTCAGCGAAGTCGGTTTTCCCAGCACCAGCAGTTTTGAAAGATACAGATATCCCACATCGGAACATCGTTCGGCCTCGTCCATGTAGTGCGTCGTCACAAGCAGCGTGACTCCATTGGCGGAAAGTTCAAACAGCAGATCCCACAGCTCGCGACGGGCCACTGGATCAATTCCGGCCGTGGGTTCGTCCAGAAAAATGACGTCGGGTTCGTGAATTAACGAGCAAGCCAAAGCCAGTCTCTGTTTCCATCCTCCCGACAGCGTTCCGGCCAATTGATTCAGTCGGTCGTCGATTCCCGTCAAAGCGGTCACGGCCTCGCGGCGCTGCACCAGTCGTCGGCTGTTCAATCCGTAAATGCGCGCATAGAAATCGAGATTTTCCTGGACCGACAGGTCGGAATAAAGACTGAATTGTTGCGACATGTAACCGACGCGCGGTTTGATCGCCTCGGCCTGTTTGGCGACGTCCAATCCAAGCACGGAGGCATGGCCTGAAGTCGGGGGCAGGATTCCCAGTAACATCCGAATGATCGTCGACTTGCCGCTTCCATTGGGACCCAATAATCCGAAGATTGCTCCCCGTTCAACGGAAAATGAAACGTCGTCGACGGCGACCAGCTGGCCAAAGACTCGCGACAGATTTTCAACTTCAATGATCGGCGCATCCATCACGGGTCCTTCACGGAACCTGCCCCGTCGACCGAATCAAGCCAGACATCAGCAGTCATGCCGGCGCGAATGTCCTGTGCGTCGTCAAGGGTCACGCGGATCCGGTATACCAGTTTCGCGCGATCGTCGGGAGTCTGTACATTGCTGGGAGAAAATTCAGCCTGAGCGGATATGAATGTAACTTCCCCCTGGAAATCCCGGTCGGGAAAACTGTCGACGGTAACTCGCAGATTCTGTCCAACCTTCAATTTCAGAAAGCGCTGAGGAACATAGGCTCGGACCCACATGTGGTTTCGCGAAAGCATAGTCATCACAGGCGCATTGGGAGCGACCAGGTCACCCGGCTGCAAATCAAATGCGTCGATGACCCCGTCGGCGGGAGCGTACAGCGTTAGTTCATTCTGCTGCTGGCGGATGACATCCAATGAAGCCGCTGCGGCGTTGGTCGCCGCGTTCACCTGGTCGACTTCTTCGGCCCGGAAACCCTG
>JBGSXT010000101.1:0-3036 GCA_041751295.1 Mariniblastus sp. | reverse complement strand
TCCCGTGGGACGATTTACAATTCTGTTTTTCACTCCGCTGTATCTGATGCTGCTGTCGGTGATCCTCAGTACCGTCTCGCACCGCGAACTCTACATCGCGGCTCTGGCTGTGTTTGCTGGCGCTGCGGCAATGATGGCCATTATCGCAATACTCAGTTCCCGATTCGCTAAATCCGTCGATGGCGAATCCAGATACTCGATAACCACACTGATGCTGTTGACCGTCGCTTTTTCAATTTACATGGGGTACATCAGCCAGTTCATGATTGCCGGGCAACCGCAAAAACTCGATTTGAAAGGACTGGCCCGAATACTGTTTTATGGCAGTTTTTTCTTGATCATAACGACGATCCTGTTGGTTCGATTCACCGATGCCGTGTTAGCAGTAGCGATTTGGGGACAGTCGATAAGTCGCCGGAGTATCGAGAAACGAAAATCGCAGGACAGAAGTCAATAACGCATTATTTACGAATCTTTTGCACACAACCTGACTGCCTCGGTCGATGTGACCGATGCGAGTTTGCTCATTGACATATTTCGCGCTCAATCCAGCCTTCGATCCAAAAAACGGTCGTTTTGTGCCTCATGCAAGAATCGTACGAGTCAATGATTTCCCAAGGCGGCGCCGCGTCCGCAAGGCGAACCTTGCTCTGCTCTGGCTGATTCGTTGCTGCCATTCATGGTAAAAAAACTTGATGAGTCTATGAAACAGCGGTGTGAACGAAGCTATAAACTGACTTGATTGGTTCAGAATCCTGGGAAATCAACGAAGTCGAATCAATGGAAGCCGTTTTCTGCTCTTCCATTACGAAACCGATCGCAACCAAAATTTCCAAAACAATCCACAAAGCCTGTGACGAATGGCCGACTTCTGCGAATCATGTTTCTGATCGGTTAAATCGAACGGGCTTGAGAACAGGTGGGCAACGGAAAAAGAATGAAAAGTACCCCACTGGGTCAGCAGAACGAGTTTTCCGAGTTGGTTCAAGCGAATTATCCGATCGTCGTGAAAGTCGCCCGCTCCTACAGCAGAACGACGACCGACTGTGAAGACCTGATTCAAGAAATCCTGTTTCACGTGTGGCAGTCGTTTGGCAAATGGGATCGGTCGCGAAAATTCTCGACTTGGATGTATCGCATCGCGCTGAACGTGGCCATTTCGTATCTTCGCAAAACGTATCGGCATTCGACCGTTTCGCTTGATGATGGCGAGTTGATCGGAAGCCAGTTGGCTGCCGGTTCGCCGCCGGAAACGATCGCCCAGGCTCGTGAGCTACGACGCGTGATTGAACAACTCGAACCGCTTCCCAGAGCCTTGATGATTTTGCACCTGGACTTGCACAGTAATCAGGAGATCAGCGAAATTCTGGGAATCTCGGAAACCAACGTTTCTACCAAGCTCAGCCGTTTGAAAAAGCAACTGACACAGGTTTTCCACGCCGGAGAATCAACCTCTGCGGAGACAACATCATGAAAATAGATGAAATGAAAGAGGTTTGGAATAAGATGAACGAAACCATTGAAGCAAACCATTCGTTTTCCCGATTTGTATTTGTTCGTGATGAATCCCGCCGAGCGGGCACCAGTCTGCGACCCTTGTTCTGGGGGCAGATCTGCCAGATCGTTTTTGGAGTCATCCTGATCTTGTTGGCAGTCGGTCACTGGACGACGTATGCTGACGATTCGATTCAGCTGGTCTGTGGCATCGTGATACACGTCTACGGCGTCATGGTTGTGATTCTGGCGGGACTGACTTTGGCCGGGATTCAACAAATCGACTTTGCAAGTCCCGTTCTTGAAATACAAAAACGGCTTGCCAGTTTACGACAGACGTACATCATCAACGGCATGATTGTCGGCTTGCCGTGGTGGCTGTTGTGGATCCCGTTCATGAATATTTTGCTGGGACCGATCGGCGGCAAGATGTTTGCCGGTTCACCCGGTTGGTTGATCGGTTCGCTGGCGTTTGGGGTAGTTGGCTTGATTGCCACGTTCGCCTATCACCGCTGGTCGGTGTCCCGCGGAAGCAGCGTTTGGACCAGCGACCAAGCCGCAGGAGGCAGCTTGTCGAAAGCCAAACAGATCATGGACGAAGTTGAGAGTTTTGTTTCGCCTGAATCGGATTCCAAAGAGTAAACTCTTCGTCCTCGAATCAAATTCGAATTCTTGAAGTGCATCAGGCCGCGGGTTCTCATACCCGGCGGCTGACCTTCTACAGGATGACTGCGTGCCGGCCAGAGGTGTTCAATAGACGTTCCTTCTTAATTCTGCAGGCTCAATTCCCGTATGTCAGCCGGAATAACGCCTGTTCAGTCCCAAGAACTCATTTCGGTATTCAACAAGCCGAAAAACGTTAAAACTCGAGGTTTTTGAATACCCCCCTAACCCCGAAGGCGCGCGATGACAGCGTTACGGCGAACTCTCTTTTCGCGCTTCGGTCCGACACACCGACGGAAATTAGTTCGCCCATGCCTGCGCCATACTACTACGGGGTCCGATTCGATTGAGTCAGCCTTCGTGATGCCAATGAACCGGTTCGGATATGCAGCGCGGCGATAGAGGTCAGGCCGCGTGTTGCCAGGAATTCATGCGGCGCACAGCGGTTAGACTTTGAGGCCCAGAGCTGCGATGGTTGAAGTCGACCGGCAACTTGGAATTGGATGTTTCACGGAGATGCATTTTTTTTGCTGCCCGTGAAAGCTCCGGTTGCCTGCGTCGCGGATGTCACCAGGACGTTGAATGGTACAAGTAATCAAAACTCCCGGCGAGTTCCATTACACGAAAATCAGCATCGGCGTCTGTGTGTGGCAAAAAACATTGAGGTTACGAGTCGAGGCTCTCCCGCCAGATGGCTTTGCTGTTATAATCTTCGCGATCCCGAACGGGGACGGCAACCAGCGATTCCTTTCTGGCGTCACGGAAGTTTGCAATTGGAAAGTATCAGCAGATTTCAGGCTATTCCCGCGCTGCCCATCCAGCGCCAATTGTGGTTGCTGCAGCGAGTTGCGCCAACGGTCGGCATCGCCAATATTTCGG
>JBGSXT010000100.1:0-2213 GCA_041751295.1 Mariniblastus sp. | reverse complement strand
GCGAATGAGCCAATTCGACTTGCAATTGAGTCAGATCACCACGCTGGAATTCCGGGAAATCCGGAAACAGGGACTGGTGATTAAAACCGATGGCCACCGCACCGATCCCGGCAGGCGCGGGCAACAGCTGAGGGGGAAATGCAATTGGCAAATCATTTTCGATACAGGTACGACTGTGTTGCAGCATCTGTCGAATCAACTCAACCATTCGAGCGGCCGCACTGGATTCCAAATACAACTCTTCCGCAAGGACTTGACGTTGAAAAAGCAGTTTCGATTCCGATGGAGTTTTCAATTCCGCGATCTGCTGTTCCAGGTGACTACTGGCGGAAATGCGCCAGGCAGATCGACAATACGATGGGCTATTGGCGTAGTCGACAATCGCCGTCGGCAAGTCCAGCAGCATCGATTCCAGTACCGCTGTCGATGGCGTTGAAATGACCGCATCGACCGTTGTCAGTTGCTGGGCCAGTTCGTCGCCGGTAAGGTCCGTCAAGCTGTTCTGCACTCCCAGCTGATGGTCCCAATCGGCCGTCAATCGCCAAACAAGTTCAATTTTCGGAACGTGTGCCTTGGCGAACTCCAGAATGTCTCGTAGGCAACGTTGCAAATTTTCACGATCTGCATCCGTATAACTGGGACACTTGGCCGTCATTACCATCAATCGAAACGGGCCGGATGGGCGCGTCCCTTTTTGCAGCGAACACAACCGGTCGAAACGGGGCACTCCCACGACTTCAACTTTGCTTTCGTTTCCCCAGCTTTGCAGCACTCGCCCTTGCGCAGTTCCGATGCAAGCCACCTTATCCGCCAAGACGGGACGCATGGTGAATGGGCAGGCTGGTTCATCAAATCCGTTCTCCCAGGCATTTCGCCATTCGAGAACTCCGTCAATCATGTACAGCGTCGCCACGTTGAGAGTTTTGAGGCGGCCAATGGCGGCACGAAATCGCTCAAAGTGTTCTGTATGAAAAATGGCCAAGTCGCCGGGCTTGACGACCTTAGCTATGTTTTCCGGGGCAACGATCTGATATGCCACGTGATCGAAAATGGGTGCCGCATGATGGGCGATTTCTGCGCTGGTTCCAACGAAGTAGACCTGTTGTTGCATTGGAAGCCGGTTTCACAGTTCGTCAGTTTCGATGGTCGACAACATTTCCATCGTTGCGACTGCACAGCCGCCGCAGCGTTTCCACGTCAACATCGGCCGCAATCGCCGTGGCGCTGCCGTCGCCGAGACTGAAATTGCAGACGCCCGGATGAAAACTTCCGAATGACGGCAGGTACCCATTGAAGCTGGTCGATCCCTGAGTAATAGGGACAATTGGCCCCCCGATTCGCATGAAAGAAAACGGCTCATCGCCATTGTACGTCGAGTTGTCCCCCCAGCCGGCCGGGTGACCGAGGAAATCGGCATGCAACGACTTTTCACCGAGGAAAATCGTGTGGCTGGTGCCATCGCGCACGTCCTGCAATTTGTATCTGCCGACGCCACCTTTGATCAGGATGTTGTTGACGACTTCGTTGTCACTGGCAAAACCGGAACTGAAAATTCCGTCAGTCGGGTTCGTGAATTTTGACCAATCCTGCAGCAGATTGAAAAATTCCGATGAACCCGCGTTACCGGCGTAATCACCCGTCGCGCCAATCGGAGCGTCTTGTGCCTCGGCCACCGACAGGTCGACGCCATTGCGCCGGGTCGGGCAAAACATGATCTTCATTGGTCTCTGGACCAATTCGGGATCTTGCATCGAATATTTTCTGGTGAAATCAAATCGATCGTACAGATTGGACAACTCCAGCTGCGGCATGATATAGACGGGCCACGTCAGGAATTCGTCCGCGCCGCGAGCAGGCGGCAGCCGGCGCCGAACGTCGTGATAACTCTGAACCGCCAAGCCAAGTTGCCTCATGTGGTTCAGGCATTGAGTTCGCCGGGCCGCTTCTCTGACCATTTGCACCGCCGGCAACAGCATTCCAACCAGAATACCAACGATTGCAATCACGACTAGCAATTCGACCAAGGTGAATGCCAAGCGTCGTTTTGTGGGAAAATACCGGGCGCAGTTCATGGGGAACGATTTCAAATAGGATTGACCCTTATATTATCAGGCATGCGCCGATCAAAACAACTTGCGGGCAACCTCTATACCCTAACTTTTCCCGACCCCGCATTCAAGTTTTACCCGGCCGAGGACACAAAAAACCCAATA
>JBGSXT010000099.1:0-2655 GCA_041751295.1 Mariniblastus sp. | reverse complement strand
GCGAGCGAGACCCGCTGCCGCTGGCCTGCCGAAAGCTGGCAACCGTTATCCCCGACATTGGTTTCAAAACCTTTCTGCAACTTGGGAAGAAAATCAGTAACGTGCGCGACTGCCGCAGCCCGTTCTATTTCGATGTCCGTTGCTGTTTTCGATCCGTAAGCGATGTTTTCCCAGACGGTCCCCCGGAACAGCACCGATTGCTGCGTGACCCAGGCAATTTGCCGCCGCAGTCGTTTGGGATTCATCAACCGAATGTCTTTGCCATCCAGCAATACCTGCCCCTGTTGTGGATCGTAGAACCGGGCGAGCAGATTCATCAGGGTTGACTTCCCGCATCCGTTACCTCCGACGATGGCCAGCGTCTGGCCAAAGGGAACGGTCAGATTGATCTGATTCAGGACATTCTGTTCTTTCGAATAGCAGAACGAAAGGTCGCGGAACTCAATGCTTTGGCAATGTGCAGGTACTGGAATCGGATTGTCCGGGGTCTTGATCGTCGGGCCGGAATCGTAGGACCTGATCAGGTTTTCACAGGCCGTTCCACCGCGTACCAGCACGTTGATAATTTCGGTCATTTTTCGCGCGGGATCGCTGGCCCCGGCCAACAGTGTGTAAAACAGAACCAGCATGCCCGGTTCGAGTGGACGTTCAAGGATTTCCATTCCGAACAACATCGTTGTTTGATTCAAGACCAGCCATGATCCGGCAAGAATCGATAACGCGATGGAGATGATTCCGAGAACTTCCGAGATGGGTCGAAGCAGTGAATCGTAGAAGGAGATGCGCATCGACATCCGGTACAATACTTCGGCGTTGTTTTTGAATCGTTTCCGTTCAGTGCCCTCGCGGTTGAAAATGCGGACGGTTTTCAGCCAACTCAGCGTTTCAATCAGAATTTGAAATGTTTCCGCCATGCCCCCCAACTCGGATAGCATCGATTTCTTCATTCGCCGCGAAATGCTATTGATGAGGATCGCGCCCGCCGGAATGACCACCAACGACATCAGCAGCAGCGACCATGAAATCATGGCGGCACCGACCAGGCAGGTGATCATCTTGAATGGCTCACGCAACGATTTTCCAAACAGCACACGCAAACCACTGCTGATCATCCCCATGTTGTTGGAAAGATGGTTCATCATCACCGAGGTGCCCATACTATCGATTCTGGTCTGGTCCAGTTCGAGCGCTTTGCGGTAATAGATCCGCCTCATGTCCAATACGGTTCTGTTGGCGACGCGGGAAACCAGGATGGTGCTGAGCACCAGCAGCAGACCTTTGATGATCGTGGCGCCCAACAACCACGCCATCACCAGGACAAGCGTGTCGAAGGGTTTGTCCGGCACTAAACGGTCGACATAGGGCTTCAGCCACTCGAACCGGATCAGCGCCCTGTCTTCGGCTGCCAGTCGCGACTGCTTCAAAGCAGCCTGTTTCTGCAGACGTTCCCGATCCTGCTCCGGTAGCTGCTGTTGATTTTGCAGTTCGGCAAGTTCAGCAGCCAGTTTTTCCTGCTGCGCCTTGGCGTCCCGGATTTCGTTGTCAACCCAAAGTTGTGCGGTCTCGCCTTCAAGGACAATTTTGAAAATCGGAAAAACGGTCGTAAGGCTGGCACCCCACAGCAACGCGATCGCCAGCGACGCGACAACGCTGCCAGCAATCGACCACTTGTACTTGAATGACAGCCAGATGGCGTGATTGAAGTGTTTCATTATGGCCCGACGTCGTTGCCCATCTGCTTTGCCAAACTGCTTTGTCCACTGCTTCCGTATCGAATTTGGGAAACGGCAGCCTGCTCATTGAAAATTGATCGCGGAGCATAATCCAGGCATCGGGTAATGCCGTCAAGAACAATGCGGATGAGAACCGAAAAAGCTAGCGTGCATCGCGTTAGGAACCGTTCACTGGTCAGTTTTGATGCGTATTTGTCCCGATATTCCGTGTCCTCCTCCTAGTTGCGGCGGTGGCCCGTGTCATGACGCGATGCCGTTTGATGCGGCGACGGGTGCCGTCGAACAAAACTTTTCGTTCCTGCAGACAGGTCACGGGTGGCCTGATGAAAATGCTGGAACTTAGGTAGTCCAGGCAGGATTTGGATTTGAAAGCTGCTACGCAACACTGTTCTTGGTGAGTTCCTAAAACAAACCCAAGCGAAGGAGCGCAGCAGCAAAGGGATTATTTTTCAAAACCGTCGGTCAGAAAACCGTCGGTCAGTATAGTGTTTCAACTTACGAAATCGCTCGAAATTTGCTCAGGAGCCGCGATACGCAAGTGCTCAGATGGCCCAGACGCTGATCGAGTTCGTGTCGAGTTCGGAATCACAACTTGCCGCAGGCGAACGGGGTTGGCTCTCGACGGAGATTCTGCAGTCCGTGTTTGGGATGTACAAATCGTTGGAAGGTCAGCACAGCAGCTGACCCCTTTGGACAATCTTTTTTTATGGACTTTGTAAGACTCAACGCGACGGAATGGCTATTATTGAATGGGTTCTCGTCGGCAAGGATGAAATTGCGTTCGTCGTTCATTGGCATGGATGGACGAAAGGTTCAGGAAAGTTGCAAAACCAAAGTAAGGGGCGTTTTGAGATGAACACGGAAACCAGGCCGGCTCCCGACGGGCAGTTTACTCTCAAAGGAATTTTTTGGTTGATGACTT
>JBGSXT010000098.1:0-2234 GCA_041751295.1 Mariniblastus sp. | reverse complement strand
GTCCGATGCAACGCGGGACGAATTAGCAATTCGCCCGACAGGCACATTTTCATCTCGCGGCCACCTTGATTCAAAATCCGCCATCCAACATTTGAGGACAGTTACATGTTGAGCCAGTTTGATCGCCGACGGTTTCTTGAGACGTCTGCCGCATTCGCGTCAATCGCTTTTTCGACCCGACTTTTCAACAGTTCCGGCCCAAGCCCGCATCCGCAGGGGGATGACTCGGACAACGAGTGGTTCAAGATTTCGTTGGCGGAGTGGTCATTGAACAGATCGATCCGGGATGGCAAGCTCAACAACCTGGATTTTCCGCGAGTTGCCCGGGAAGAGTTTGGAATTGAAGCGATTGAATTCGTCAATTCGTTTTTCAAAACGGAGGTGGATGACCCTCGTTACATGGGACAGCTGAAAGAACGCTGTGCCGATGTTGGCGTGAAGTCGCTGCTGATCATGATTGATGGGGAAGGTGACCTGGGAGCCGTCGATGATGCCGTTCGGAAACAGGCGGTTCAGAATCATCAACGCTGGCTGGAGGCGGCGAAGTTCCTCGGTTGTCACAGCATTCGAGTGAATGCCGCGTCAGCCGGTTCGTACGAGGAACAAGTCAAATTGGCTGCCGATGGATTGTCGCAATTAGCCGATGCAGCCACGAAATTCAAACTGAATGTGATTGTCGAAAATCATGGTGGCCTGTCGTCCAACGGTGCCTGGCTGGCCAAAGTTATCGCGACCGTGGGCAAAAACAATTGCGGGACATTGCCCGACTTTGGAAATTTCCAGATTGGCGAAAACGAGTGGTATGATCGCTACCAGGGCGTGAAAGAATTGATGCCGTTTGCCAAGGCTGTTAGTGCCAAGAGTTACGACTTCGACGAAGCGGGCAACGATTCGAAAACTGACTACTTGAAAATACTGAAAATTGTAAAGGATTCCGGCTATCGAGGGCATGTCGGTATCGAATACGAAGGTTCCCAAAAAAACGAATTCGACGGAATCCGCGCGACCAAGAAACTCCTCATTCGTTGTCGCGAAGCATTGGCCTGATGGCTTCGCGGACAATTGAAAGATTTTTGTCAATTGAAACATCCCAGGTATCTGCTGCTGCAAGTTCGCAATCCGGGCGACACCATGCGCGAAAACGAAATCGGATGTTTTGCCAACAGCCTGGGTTGTCCGCGGGAAAATATTATCACGCACGATTTGATTTCCAGCTGCCCAACGACGCAACTGCTGGATTCTGCGGGTGCCGTGCTGGTGGGTGGCAGCGGCGATTATTCGGTCGTGTCCGGAGGGGACTGGCTGCCACCGGTGATGGACGTGTTTCGCGAATTGTATGCGATGGGAAAACCAACGTTCGCTTCCTGTTGGGGTTTTCAGGCGTTTTCCAAATCGCTTGGGGGCGAGGTGGTTACGGATTTGAAACAGGCTGAAATTGGAACGTTGGAATTTGAATTGACTGAGGCTGGAAAAAACGATCCCGTGTTTGGGCCACTGGGAGTTCGATTCCATGCGCAAATCGGCCATCAGGATATCGTGGTGCAATTGCCGCCTGACGCGATCCGACTGTGTTCGACGACCCGAGTCCAGAATCAGGCTTTTACCTTTCCAGGCAAACCGATTTACGGTACTCAATTTCATCCGGAAATTGAGTATTCGGATTTCGTCAAGCGGCTGGTTGCCTATCCGGAATACGTTGAAAACATCACAGGATTGCCGATGAGCCAATTCATCGATTCCTGTTTCGAGACGCCGGATACAACCAAATTACTTAAGCGATTTGCGGACGCTGTTTTTGGGTAGCCACGATCCGCGACTTGATCCAAAATGCCCGGCAGAATCAAGCGTCTTCCGGTGTATAGCCGACGATCAGATTGAATTCCGCCGACAGCTGTCCAACCCATTTTTGTTTTGTTGGCTCGATCGGCTTGAATTCGGCCAATAAGAGTTTTCGCTGGTCTTCGTTGCGGATCGAGCGAAACAGTCCGTCATTGGCGTTCATCGCATGGTCCTTGATCAGCATTTGGGTTGCCAGGACTTTTTTATCCCCGACACTAACGCGAAAGTGGATGTGGGGTGTTCGACCGGGATAAGTCACCGGTTTGATCGTTCGAAAATAATATTCGCCCTGCCGGTTGGTCAAGAACCGGCCATAACCCTGAAAATTGCTGTCCCGCTTGTTATTATTGTCGGGATTACCACCGCGGGAATGCAAATACGAGCCGTGGTTGTCG
>JBGSXT010000097.1:0-4277 GCA_041751295.1 Mariniblastus sp. | reverse complement strand
GATCGAATTGCCGTTTTTTGCAATCTCGATTTGACGCCCCATGAAATTCTTAACCGGCACAATGCCACGCTGCCAAGCCTCCTCCCAATCCAGCTCCTCAGACGCCGAATAGGGATCGATCGCTTCGGATTTGACTTGTTGCCAAACCGGTGTCATCACCAGCAGCGTCAAGAATAACGACAGCGCGGCGATCACCTGGTTGGGCGGCAACTGCTGGGCTCCAAACGCCTGCCGCAACAGACTCAGTACGACAATAATGCGCACGTAACAGGTGGTCATCAGCAGTCCCGCCGGAGCGAGGCTCAATGCTCCCAATAACAACACCAGTTTGATGGACGAGCCCGTCCCTTCGCGCGAGGTCAGATTTTTTGTCTCGCGGGCCAAGTAGTCGATAAACTTCGATTCCGATGTGGCCGGCAAATCTGCTAACGGAGCCGCTTTAGTAGAATCTCTTCGATCAGCCCCAGGAACTGTATTGCCTTTTTCCTGTTCTGGAACGGCATCAGTTCGCGTAACAACACCATGGACAAGAGAATCTTCCTGCAGTGATTCCGGCAGCTGTGCCGAGCCATTCAGTGCGGGAATTGACATCGTTTCAGGCGAAGGCAATCCGTCTTGGCCATTGGCCGACATTGCATCCAACTGTAACAGCAACGATGCGCCGATCATGACGATTAAACTGCGCAAACACAATAACGTTGTCCAGCCGCCGGTTGACAGTGAAATGGAATCGCATTTGTTTGCCATTGGCTGACCGCGAAAATTCATACGAAATGTTTCCGGATTGCCAAATTTACGCTTCAAAAACGGAACCGTTTCCCGGCCCATCCGTAGCGCGTTCCAACTGCCGCAGAATTTTTTTCAGATCAGTGTTGGGGCCCGTATTTGTATTCGCAGTGGATGCCTTGCGGATGGCAATCGCACTCCGATTCGCCTTGCGACCGCCACATAGCGAAACCAGATACTCAACTTCGTGAGGGTCGGTGATTTCTCCGACTGTTTGCGTACCGTCGCTATTGTTCATCAGCAGCAACAGTTTGCTTCCCAGCCGAACCAGTTGCAGCGATTTCTTCGGTCCAAATGGGGACTGGCCCAATACCTCCACGACTTCCTGGGGCAATCCCTGCGATCCACCGGTTCCCAACTTTCGCGTGAGCCATACGAATCCCAAATATCCTCCCACAACGATTGCGAGCGAGCCCAGCACTCTGGTAACATCGACCCCTTCAAATCGCTGTTGCAACTGGGAAGTCCAAGAGGCATTTGTCTGGCGATCGGACGATAAATCCACGCTGTCCAATGACTGACCTGTCAGCCCAGTCGACCGTTTACTGTTCAATTCGCAACCCGGTTCCGATTGGATTATCTGCTTCTGGAAATCTGCGGTTGCGACGGCATTGTCCTGAAATGGCCTGTTCCACTCCGACTCAGCGGCAAAGCCATTGTCAGATTGGGCGTAAGCGTTCTGCACCACGACACCACAGATCGCTGCCACCAACATTCGATTCCACCAGGATTTAAAAATCAGCTTCATGTTTCGGCTCTAAAGTCGATCATGGTCAAGGATTCGTACATCGATCGGATTGGCAAACAAAAAATCGCCGGTCTTGTCGCGGATTTGCGGTGGCAACGCAAGATCAATTGGCTGTATTTGAATGACGACCGGGCACGACATGCCAGCATCGGTATCCAGCCGGACCGGATTCCTGCTATCGAGCCCTTCAATCATTAGGATTGTCAGTTTCTCCTTGCCGTTTTGAGCCCGTTCTATCAAAGCTTTGATTTATGCGTCAGGGCGGTCGAGATCGACGAATTGAAAGCGATCGTCTCGGATCTGAATCGCCAGTTCCATTCCCGGCATAACGACAGCCCGTCTTCGTCGTAAAGCCATCAAGGACACGTTTCCGCACCATCGTTTAACGAATGCAAACCCGAGTGATCCGCCGAACATACTGCGGGAAGCCAGCCTATTTTTTTGATTAGTAGCATTTCCATAGGCTAACAATTCGCTGGATAAAGAGATCGTCCAGGTGCTTTGCATTCAACGATTGAACGGGTTTACATCAAACGCCCCCGACGAAAGTCGGTGGGAGTCGTTACGCCGTCGGCCTATAAGTAGTATTTTGGAATCCGACACCCTTTGAGTTTGGTGGGGCATGGAATGTATCGTTCAAATCGCCCGGACAAACGGGAAACAAAGCTGGACGATCTCCTTGGACGGTGGATGGTTCAGTTTTGAACGTATTGCTGCCACCGTTCAAATTCGCATCGAGCAAACGCCAGATTCACGTCCGAAACAACCTATCATGCCATCCCCACATCACCATTCCTATCCCCCCGTGAGCAAGGCGACAAACGGTGCGACATCCAGCAGCTTGACGACACCGTCCTGGTTGATATCCCCTTCAGCCTGGAATGTTCCCGACGCAATCAGATTCACGAACGGGGGCAATGTCGAGCAAATCTATTACACCGTTCTGGCTCGTGTCACCGGGGATAAACGGTGTATCATCTCGAACGCGCGAGACCTTGAATCCATCCACACCGCCTTCGATGATCGCACCGACACCTTCATCGGCAGCCGTAAACCGAACTCGCATCGCCGTGGTTGGATTCAAAAAGTCACCGATTCGGAACGTTGCTTGAAACCAGCCGCCACGAACCTCTGGACCGTTGGGGCCGATGATTTCAACGTGTGTCCAAAAGTTTCCGCCATCATTGGAAATCTCTGTCAGCCACACATCGTCTTCCGGGAAACATTCCGCCAACGAGTAATACCAGCGGTAGTACGAGTCAGGGGCCTGTTCGTCCGTCAAAGAGGTTCCATCGAACAGAGGTGAGGTAAAAGTGGTTGTCCCGCCGTCGACCTCCGTGTTGCCAGGATGCCAGGATGGGTGTCCTTCCGACGATCCAACAGCTAAAGTTAACGGGCCTCAAAAATTGCCGTTTCCACTGATCCGCGCACGATGCATCCAGGAATCGATCCCCGAGTCGACTTTGCATTCAAGCTGCTATTCGGCAGTCCCGAACATACCCGGATTACGATCCATTTCCTCAATGCGGTATTGCGGTTGCCCTCACCTGTGACTTCGGTCGAAATTCTCAACCCGATCCAGGGCAAGGACCGATCCGAGGAAAAGCTTGTTGTTCTCGACGTTCTGGCCCGGGACAGCGATGGACAGCGTTTCAATATTGAAATGCAAACGACATTGCCGTTCGATTTGGCGAAACGGCTGACCTATTACAATTGCATCAACTACATCCGGCAGCTCGGCGAAGGGGATCGGTATTTTCAGTTGCGTCCGGCAATCAGCATCTGCGTTCTCAACCAATCGCTGTTCCCGCAAATATCCGATTATCATCTCAGTTTTCGATTGCGTTGTGATCAACACGATCTGATTTTCAATAATGACCTGCAATTCCACACATTGGAGCTGCCCAAATTTGAGCCGCCATTCGGCATTCGATTATCCGAATTGCCCCCTGTCGAGAAGTGGCTATACTTTCTGAAGCGTGCTTCTGATTCGAATTTGGCTGATTTGGCGGAACAACTTGCCGAACCCGAGTTCGCCGAAGCGGCAGGAGTCCTGGAGATGATATCCAAAACACCCGAAGACCAGCAATTTTACGAAGCCCGTTTGAAATTCCTCCGCGACGAGGAATCCCGGATGCGGGGTGCCCGAATGGAAGGTTTGCGGCAAGGTCTGGAACAGGGTCTGGAACAGGGTCTCGAACAAGGTCTGGAACAAGGTGCGTTGTTGGGCGAAATCCGACTTTACCGATCACTGCTTGGCCAGCCTCTCGACAGCCGCGAGCACCTGTTGTCCCAATCGATCGACGAGTTGAAGGCGATCGCATCGGACTTGAATCGCCAATTCCTTTCCAGGCAAAACGACAGCCCGGCTTCGTCGTAAAGGCTCCCCAGAACACGTTCCCACGCCCTGGTTTACCGCATCGCTTCGGTCTCGCAGCGATCTGTTCCCCACCGGCTTGCCCGGTGCATGAATTGACTCTTGCCATTTCGCAATTCTAAAGGCGAACGATCCGTTGGATGAAGTGATCGTCCAGCTTTTGAGTGCTGTGCTGCCAACGAGTGATCAACAGACGCCCCCGACGAAAGTCGGTGGGAGCCGTCACGCAACCCACCCAGAAAAACCAGCCCCTGCCAAACCGGAAGACGCCCCCGACGAAAGTCGGTGGGAGTCGTCACGCCGTCGACCTATTCGTAGTATTTTGGAATCCGACACCCCTTGAGTTTGGTGGGGCATGGAATGTAT
>JBGSXT010000096.1:0-16123 GCA_041751295.1 Mariniblastus sp. | reverse complement strand
GGACTGCTTCAAGCGCAGGGCAAACTCGCCGAAGCCCAGCCCTTGTTCCGCGAGGCACTCGAGTTCACCCGTCAAACATTTCCCCCAGGACACAAGAACATCGGCGTGGGTCTGACCAATGTGGCCGGACTGCTTCAAGCTCAGGGCATGCTCGCCGAGGCCGAACCCTTGTTCCGCGAGGCGGTAGCAATCTTCCGCAAGGCGCTTCCGGCGGGACATCCGGATACCGCCACCAGCCTTCACAACCTCGCAGGACTTCTGAACGCCCGAGGAGAGTTCGTTGAGGCCGAACCGCTGGCGCGCGAGGCGCTTGCCATGCGGCACAAGGGCCTGTCCGCGGAGCATCCGGACATCGCCAAGAGCTTGAGTAGCCTCGCGGGATCCCTTCATGGACAAGGTAGACTTGACGAAGCGGAACAGCTTCACCGAGAGGCGCTGAAAATCCGTCAGGACTCGCTTATCGTGGGACATCCGGCAATCGCCTCGGACCTGAATAACATCGCACGTCTGTTGCAGGAAAAAGGCCAGCTCGCCGAAGCCGAACCATTGTTCCGTGAGGCCTTGGCAATCCGTCGCAAGGCCATGCCACCCGAACATCCGGACATCGCCTACAGCCTGAACGGCCTTGGATCGCTGCTGTGGGAACAAGGCAAGTTTTCCGAGGCCGAGCCCCTATTTCGCGAGGCGGTGGACACATTTGAGCGCGCCTTGGGAACAGAACACGTGTACGTGGGCAATGCCCGCATGGGCTTGGGACGTGTCCTGACCAGCCTGAAGCGCTGGGCTGACGCCGAGTCGGCCCTCCTCGAAGCGGAACGCGTTTTGGCCACAGCGCAAGGAGTCCCCAAGGGACGCCACGACATGTGCGTCTCCGCACTGGTGGATCTCTATACGGCCTGGGACGCGGCCGAGCCCGAGAAGGGCTACGACGCCAAGGCATTACCCTGGAAGACCAAGATTCCCGCGAGTGAGCCAGTGACGATTCAGACTCCGGAATAACGACGTCGTTTCCCGTGACGAGCCGGCCCAGGTCAGAGCCAAGGAACAATCTTTCGGGAGGAAGCGCAACGCTGGCTATTCGTACTACGCCTCTGGTCTTTGAACGCGCAGCAAAGTGCCTTGGATTTTCGCAATGCCATCAATCGCCTGATCGATGCGTTGGGCAAGCGAGGCAAAATCCGGGTCGAACGTGCTCACGATAATGCCGGCGTGATCGGGACGCTCATGGTGCAAGCGGATAAAATGTTTGCGGTTCAAAGTCAGGACCGCACGATCATCCTGCGCGGCGTACTCGAGCACCGACTCGTCCGGCCAGGATTGTTCCGCCTTCCCGGTCTCAGCGACCGTCACAACGTCGTGTCCCAGGCTGCGAAGTGATTCCACTACCGGGAATGGGAAGTTCTCGTTGGCGTACAGTCGCGCCATTAAAACGCTTCCTCGTTGTCTCGGATTTGCTGCTCGATCTCGCTGCCATGCTTTTGTACATAGCTCCAGGCATTCACAAGGTCATTGGCCCGCAGCGAAGGATAACAACGCAGCAGATCCGCCTCGCTGGTCCCCAGTCGTCTTGCCTGTTGGAGAACCCATACGGGGATGCGCGTACGTACAATACACGGCTCGCCGCCACAGACACGTGGATGGGCGTCAATTCCAGGGAAGACCTCTCCAAGATCCCGCGCGACCCATTGCAACAGCGCGGCCTTTTCGGAAGGCAAGAGTTTAGAAACCGCGTTTTGCACCTCTTCCAGCCTGGTCATGCCCTTGTTCCTTCAATCTCGTATCAGCACCACATCGTGATTATAGCACGAACTATTCTCGAAGATTTCCGGATTTGCGTGGTCGTTTCTCCCGCAGGGAGCGATTTGTGATTGGTGAAAGCCCGGAATCTGGTTCGTCGTGTGACCTTTTTTCCCTGGCAACTCGATTTTTCCGCGGGTTTCCGACCTGGTCTACGCACTGTTATCTGTAGCGAAACTTGCCGAACTTACACGACACCAAATTGCGGAGAATCACTCATGAAACAACTCCAACCAAACTCAAACACCGGCGGAACGTCTGCAGAGCCTCGCAGGTCTGCGGAAAGAAGAATTATCGTGCAGCGTCAATCACCATTCGTGTTCGCGGCCATCCTAACAGTTGTACTCGCGGCTCAAGCTACAATCGCGCTGGGTCAGGTCCCGGTCACTCTGTTGCCGGGATTGACCGGCGAGAACGACGGCAACTTCGCCCTCACAATCAACAACAATCGAGTCGTCGGCGGAACCGTCCAGCCAGGCGTTCCGGGGTTGCCGGGCACCTTCACTGAGCCGCGTCGTGCCGCGATTTGGTCGGGTGGAACGTACTCGATCCTGCCCGGTTTGCCCGGCGCGACGCCTGGCGGTTTGCAGGGTAACGCGGTATTTGCACTCAATGATCAAGGCGTTGCCGTAGGACTGGGTGCCTTTCCCGCGACGGGCGATAGCTATGCGGCTCACGCCGCGAAATGGGTGAACGGGGTCCCACAAGACTTGGGAAGTCTGCCCGATTACACATTGTTCCTTGCCAGGTCCATCAACGAGTCCGGAGAAATGGCCGGCAACGGCTTCAGCGGATTCGATTTCACGAACGTCGCGTCTCGGTGGAATCCCGCCGGACAGCTCCAAGAACTCTCTCGTTTGCCGACCCACAACTCGTCGGCGGCGCTATCCATCAATCATTTCGGCCGCATCGTCGGTTTCAGCGGCTTTCAGGATTTGGATTTTACCACCGAGGAACTCCCGGTCGCCTGGGACGGCACGACGCCGACTGAGATCCCGCTTCCGGTCGGCGCGAATCAGGGGCTGGCGCAGGGCATCAACGACGCGGGCGTGATCGTCGGTACCTCGGCGTTCTTCGATGTGAATACCTATGAAACGACAGGGGCGCGGCCGTTCGTCTACGCCGGCGGCACGACTCAGTCCCTACCGCTACCCGCTGGTTTTGTTTCGGGAAGCGCGAACTCGGTCAACAACAGCGGATGGATTCTTGGCAGGGCTTTTGTTGATGACTCCGGCATCGAATACGGCTTCCCCTCCGGCTTCGACGGTGCGGACGTTCTGTGGATCGGTTCGGAGGTGATCAACTTGGATGCGTTCCTGGCCCCATCATTTGCCGCCGGAACACTCCTGAGCGTCGCCGGCATGAACGACCTGGGGGACCTGGTGGGAACAGCGACGATCCCAGGCGTGAATCATTCCGTCGCGTTCATTGTCACCGTCGTTCCTGACTTCCTGCTTGGCGATGTGAACATGGACGGCGTTTTCGACTTGCTTGACGTGGCACCATTCGTGAATGTGCTCGTCACGGAGAGCTTCCAAATCGAAGCGGATATCAATGGCGACGGTGTGGTCGATTTTTTGGATATCGGTCCGTTCGTGCAACTCTTGATCGGCAATTAACACCGACAGTCTGGTCCATCGAAGCAGAAGGTAAACGACTCCGGGTGCCAGGCGATCTCAGCATGGTTACAAGCTGTGTGGCGGAAGCGGGGTCATGCTGCGGCAGCAAGAAAACTTGGGGACGTTTGACCGGCTGAATTTGAACCGATAATGAACAGATCATCGTTCGGGTTCGACCCGTCGGCGCCAGGAGAAAAAATTTCGACGAAAAGGTCCGTTGCTACGTGAGGTATTAACACTACGTCGAAGCGAGTTATTGATGTTGGTCTGGAACCGGTTTTGGTCGAAACGCATTCCTGGTGTCCAACCGACAAAGGCTACCCGACTGACGCCAAACGGTTCCGCCGCGATATTGCGCACATGCAATCGAAACTCAGTATCCGCGATGAATCAATTTGGCGATCGCGATGATGGCAGATATTCAATCCTGTTTTCGGCGTTTGAGCCTGCAAGTCGAGCACCGCGCATTGTCACGCGGGCTTTCGCTTTCGCCTCGGCAGCGCTTTCTTGATTGCCCGCATCGCGATGGATTACCGACAGGGCCTGATAGAGGGTTGCTTTCATCAGGAAAAAGGAGTTTGGCATTCTCCCTTTGGCCAGCCGCATTTCATCGGAATTTTGAATGGCGGACTCCAGACTAACGACCGCCGATTCAAATTTTTCGTTGCGAATCTGTAAATCCACCAGCTGCAGCAGACAAGAACATCCGGAGAGTTGAACTTGGCGGCTGCGGGGTGTTTCCCTCAAAATGTCCTGATACAGACTGCTGGCAAATTTTAAATTGCGTTCGGCATTTTCCCATTCGCCTTTCGTTTCATACATCCGACCAAGCCGGAAACAGACGCTCGCCAAAGATTGTTGGTACTCGAAATTGCGATCGTATTTTGCAGCCAATGCCGTCAGAATTGATTTCGACTGGTTAAGGGAATCGATGGCATTGGAGGTAGTCGATCGAACTGGCGTCGCCAGAATCTGCGCCAGGACAAACTTGTACTCGGGATTTTCCGGGTCCGCGACTTGAAGTTTTTCAATCAGTCTGACTGCCTGATCCAGCAGATTCCTGCTTTCCCGCTGCTTCTGCGTCGTGGCCTGCAGTTCAGCCTGTCGCGTCAGGGCAGTGGCTTTGAGCAATTGCAGGTCGACCCGATCCGGGCTTTTTTCGATCAGGGAATCGGCGATTTCCATCGCTTCTTCAATCAACTGTTTCGACCTGCCAGGTCGGTAAGTGCGAATCGGATTTGCGGCCGGGCGGCGATTGTCCGATCGCGTGGCAAACGGGCTGTTCGGTTGGCGATCAGCAATTTCGCTGAATCTTTCCGGCAATTCCGGTTTCTGCCACATCGGAGCAGATCCAATCAGCACCAGTGTATTCGCCAATTCCAGTTGCAGTTCCATTCTGCCATATTGCAAATGACCGCGCAGTAATTCGGCTGCTTTGGAATACTCTTCAACCGCCCGCTGCCAGCTGTTTGCCGTTCCAATAACCTCCAACGCCAACCCTTTTTCGTTCAACGTGCGGGCCAGGTCCAAAATGGGATCGGGGCTGCGGGGAGATTTTTTCTGCAGGTCTTCGTAAATGGCAATCGATTTGCGGTAGGCATCATCGGCTTTTTCAAACTCGCCGGTCAAATGGTAGATGTTGGCCACGCGTCGAAACGATTTGGCGGCAAGGGTCCGCAACGTCATGTTGTCCTTGTTCTGTTCGGCAAAATCCATGTAAAAACGCAACATCTGATCGAGAAATTCAGCATCGGCCTCGTTGACAGTGGTCTGAATCCCCGACAGCTGGTTGAAGCCCTCCAGCGAAAAATCCTTGCCCGAACTCTGGCCTTTTAACACCAGGCTGGTAAACATCCGGTCAAACAGCCCGACCGTGAAATCGATGTTTGCTTCCGCCCTGTCCCGGGCGTACGATGCGACCCGTTTTTCAACCTGCAAACTGGTTTTCTGTTCTTCTGATTCGACCAGCGCCCGGTTTGAAATTGATAACGCGATCGTTGCCGTAATCGCTACCAGACAGATCAGCAATCCTGTGGCGATCGCCAGCGAAGCGGACAGTGGATTGCGACGGCTCCAGCGCCAGACATTCTCAGTCATCGAAATAGTTCGAGCACTGATCGGCCGGTCGTCGAGGAACGCCAGCAGATCATCACGCATTTCGGACGCGTTCCGGTACCTGTCAGCAGGCTCGCGCGAAATGGATTTTTGAATGATTCGACTCAAGTCACGGGGAATCCCGCGATCAATTTTTCGGGGTGCGACCGGAGAGGTCGTCGTGATTCGGCGGATCAGCTCTGGCGTCGAAACGTTTTCGTAGGCTGGCCGGAGCGTTACCATTTCATACAAAGTCAAGCCGAGACAATAGGTTTCGCTGCGTTCATCGTATTTGCCCTCAAACGACTCAGGTGCCATATATTGTGGTGTACCGATGATATCACCGGATTTTGTGATCGATTGACTGTTTAGATTTTTGACCAGACCAAAATCGGTCAACCAGACCGTTTCGTTCCTGTCGATCAACAGATTCGACGGCTTGATGTCGCGGTGTAGCGTTCCCAATCCGTGGGCGTACGCCAAACCATCCGCGATCTGTAAACCAGTCTGGGCAGCCCAACGGTACCGTTGGGCAGGCGAACCGAGGAAATTGCGGTTTGCCAACGGTTGCGGCGGCTTTCCCAAGAGTCGATTCGAACCTTTCGCTAGACCATTTAACTTCCGATCCTGTGGAACCGTCTCCGCGCCTTTGAGAGGCTGCGTATTGCCGTCGTTCCGCGCAACAATCCGGGTGAGAATACAGGACAGGCTTTCGCCATCAACGAATTCCATCACGTAATAGTGATGTTCTCCGGCCCGGCCCATCCCGAAAACACTGACGATGTTTGTATGGTGCAGATTGGCGGCGGCCTGTGCTTCCCGCTTAAATCGTTCCAGATACTTTTCATCATCGAACGTGCGATTCGGCATGACTTTGATCGCCACTTGCCTTCCCAACGATTCGTGAACGGCCTCAAACACGATTCCCATGCCACCGCGTCCAAGTTCGCGCACGATCCGGTAATCACCGATGCGGTCGAGTTTCAGGATTTCCCTGAGCTGCAGCTTCAACGAATCCGCATTCGTATTGCTTTGCGTTTTGAGTTCCTCGATCATCGCGACCGAGGTCAACAATTCCTCGATTTCAAATCGCAAGTCGGGATGCCGTACCGAGAAATCATTGATCGCGGGTCGTTCACCACGGCGTAATCGCTGCGTGAATTCCTCGACGATTTCGTCCAGAATTTCCTGATGTTGGTCAGCGGCTTTCATGTCTACACCTTGGATTCGTCCTGTTTCAGCGAATCCATGATCTCACGCAACCGTTTCAATGCGCGGATATACCGCTTGCTGGCGGCTGCGGGTTCAATGTCAAGTATTTCAGCCGTTTCCAGATTGGACAACTCTTCAAAATGGCGCAAAGCAATGACTTCGCGGTCCAATTCGTTCATTTCATTGAGAGTGTGTTCCAGTTTTGCGATTTGTTCGGCACGCTCAACGATTTGGCTGGCGGAAGTCAGTTGGGCGACCAAATGGGCAGCCAACGCCAATGACGTCTGGTTCCCCTCCGGTTTATGCGTCAGATTGATCTCACGCCGAACGTCCCGTTTGCCGGCTCCAAAATGTTTCCGATGGATTTCATGCAGCCGCTGGTTGGCCTCCAACCGCAGCCAGACAAAAAACGGCATGTCGGGTTTTTCCAGGTAGCTGTCGATGCGCTGTGCAGCGCGAACGTAAGTGTCCTGCAGCACATCGGATTCGGAGATTCGGCCACTGAGCCGGTAATCAAGACGAAACGCAACGATCCGGGCAAGTCGTTCCCGGACGGTCGAGAAAAACCTGGCCAATGCCTCTTCGCGGTCGGTTGTCAACTGCCGCAAGACCTCTTCGTGTTCCGGCAACTTTTCGATCATATTCTATTTAACCATACGTGCTGTTTTCACATCTGAGTCACATACGCGGTTCATCTTAAATTTTGGATTCCGGTATTATTGCGACAATCGCCGCTGAATGAATCAGCATTTGGATCGGGGACACCAATTATTCCGGATATCCGCGTGTTTTTCACGGCAGATGGCCGCCAACATGCCGACCGGCGTACCGTCCGTCCGACGCGGAATACAGCTCGCAGCTGCTGAAATGTCCTTAAAAAAGTCGATTGCCGTGTATTTGGAATAGGGACCACTTGGGTCCGAATATTGTACCAGTCAAAGTTTTGGAATCGAATGCTGTGGCGGCAATCAGGTTTGAAACGTCGAAGCTAACCACTTTTTGGAGCAATCATGCAAAAAATCCTGTTCATCGTGGCAATCGCGGTACTCGTTCAATCTTCCTCAGTTCTATCCGCACAACGCCCGGACTCATCCAATCAGGACAAAGTCAAAGGTCAGAATAGCGTCCCTCGCAATGACGCCACCAGAAAAAAGAAGCAAAAAGCACGCGGTCTGCAGGCAAAAAAATCCGCTGGCGATCCGAATGCCATTTTTGACCGCCTTGATCGTGACGGCGATGGCATGTTGAAGGCGGACGAGGTTCCCGAACCGATTCGGCGCCGTATTGCACAAATGGACGCGGACACCGACGGAGCGATCACGCGAAAAGAACTCGCGTCGGGATTGATCAAGCGAATGCGGAATTCCCGGAATGCCGAAGGAGTCGAACGTGGACCGCAGAAAGAACAAATAAAACCCAAACGCCAACAGAACTCGGCCACAATGATCGAACGAGTCGACGGGAATTCAGATGGTCGGATTTCCCTGGATGAAGCCCCGGAACGCCTAAAGCACAAGTTCGCTCGAATCGATGCCAACGGGGACGGTTTTATCGACGAACAGGAACTCAATTCCGCCCTGCAGAAAATCAAACAGGGAAAAACGAAGAACCGTTACGAAACCGATCCGGAAACAACCAATGGCCAGTTGCCCAAACGTCCTCCCGGCGACGGTTAATATGATCCACCAAGGTTCTTCTGCAGGTGCCGCCATGCCGTGTCCATCAATCAATTCGAGTGAAGCTGCCGGTTGCAATTCCGGCCACCGCACTATGCATTGCGGCCGCTGGCGAATTGTGCAGCACAGTCTGGCTGGTTTGGTGATTGTATTTTTGTTGCATGGAATTGCGAACGCCCAACAGATTTCCGCAGAACAGAGTAAATTTTTTGAGTCCAAAATTCGACCTGTGCTAATTCGCGAATGTTATTCCTGCCACTCCCAACAGGCTGGCCAACAGAAAGGGGGCTTGAGGCTGGATACCAAAGTTCGCATGGAAACTGGTGGCGATTCTGGACCGGCGATCGTTCCCGGAAATTTGCACGAAAGCTGGCTGTGGAACGCGATCAACTACGAAGACTATCGCATGCCTCCGGACAAACCGTTGCCGGATCAGGTCATTGCCGATTTTCGCGATTGGATCGAAATGGGTGCGCCCGATCCTCGCCAGTCGGAAATCGAAGCGGTACAATCGACGGTCACAGCAGCCGACATCAAGCAGGGCCGGAAATTCTGGTCGTTCACCAAGCCCAAACGGTCGGTGATTCCAGAAGTCACCGATTCCGAATGGACTCGCAATCCAGTCGACAACTTTATTTCCCGCAAACATCAGGATAAAAATTTGACTCCGGCGGATGACGCGGACCCGAATTCATTGTTGCGCCGATTGTCATTCGATTTGATTGGACTGCCACCCGATTCCCAACAGTTATCGCGGTTCCTGGAGGATTGGGCATCCGATCCAGATCGGGCGGTCGAGACAGCTGCCAACGAAATGTTGGCCCGACCGCAATTTGGCGAACGCTGGGGTCGGCATTGGCTGGACGTTGTACGTTACGCCGAGTCGAGCGGTTTTGAAGTCAACACCACGTTTCCAAACGCCTGGCGATACCGGGATTATGTGATCGATTCCTTCAATGGCGACAAGCCTTATGATGAATTCATTCGCGAACAGATCGCCGGCGATTTGTTGCCCGCCAAAACGGACGAGGAGTGGGCTGAGCAATTGATCGCAACGGGATTCCTGGCGATTGGACCAAAGTCGCTCACTGAGCGAAACGCCCGACAATTCAAGTTGGACATGGTAGACGATCAAATCGACGCCACAACACGAGTCGTTTTGGGTGTTTCGGGTGCCTGTGCACGCTGCCACGACCATAAGTTCGATCCTATTCAACAACAGGATTATTATGCGATCGCGGGCATTTTTGAAAGCATGTCGACGCATTACGGAACGATCAATTCAGCGACGAACCGCCGTCCCAGCAATCAGCTGATCTTGCCGATTTCTGATCCCAACCCGTTCGATGAACCACTGTCAAAGCAGATGTTGGCAGAATTGCATTCGCAACTTGCCGAAAAAAAACAGGTGATGCAGGACTTGCAGCGTGCACGACGCGAACGGCGGCAATCCGATAATTCAGGCCGGGATTTGCAGCGGAACTTCGCCAGTCTGGCCAGGACAACAGTCCAAATCGCCTCGATTGAAGCCAAAATCAACTCTGTCGACCACTCTGGAAGTCCTGTTTCTTTCTGTATCGGCGTTCAGGAATCTGATCGACCGACGAACGCCCGCTTGCTGGTTCGCGGAGAATTCGACCAGCCGGCCGAGGTTATTGAGCGGGGCTTTGTTCAGGTACTTAGCCGACGTCCGGCCCGAATCAAACCCGATTCGTCCGGGCGCAGGCAGTTGGCGGAGTGGATGACGGACCGCAACAATCCGCTGACGGCCCGAGTCATGGTGAATCGAATCTGGCAACATGTGTTCGGAACAGGCATCGTGCAGACTCCCGAAGATTTCGGAGCCAGCGGGCATCGACCGACTCATCCGGAGTTGCTCGATTATCTGGCCGTTGAGTTCATGGCCAACGACTGGTCCGTCAAACAGCTTGTGCGACATCTGGTCACCTCGCGAACTTACCGAATGAGTACCGCCTACGATTCACAAAATTACGAAAAAGATCCTGAGAATCTGTTTCTATGGCGCGCCGATTCTCAACAGCTGGATGCTGAATCTCTGCGCGACGCGATGCTGTTTGTCAGTGGCCAGATCGAATTGGAACGGCCACGGGCTTCAATGGTCGCGCGAGCCGGTTCGACGGTTGTTCGCGATGGCCGCCTGCCATCCTTTCAGGCAAACGGGTCGAACGGATCGATGTCAATGATGGATCGGCAACGACCGAGTAGGGGGATGGATCGCGGGCGCAACGTCAAAGTCTACGACATCGATACGATGAATAGCTATCGTAGCATCTACCTGCCCATCGTACGGGACAATTTGCCTCAAGCACTGGAAGTGTTCGATTTCGCCGAGCCAGCGATGATTGTCGGCGTGCGGGAAACTTCCAACACTCCAGCTCAAGGGCTGTATCTGTTGAACAACGAATTTGTGATGAGCCAATGCGACCGGATGGCGGCTCGGTTGATGACAGAGGCAGAAGACACCGACGATCGCATCCGATTGGCGTTTCGGTTGGCCTATGGCCGGGACGCTAAGCCTGAAGAGTTCGCTGCGGCTGAAAAATTCTATGAGGATTACGAAGTTTCCGATAATTTCCGACAACGCAGAAAATCCGTCGAGCAGAAAAAACTGGCGTCGCTGTCGCAGGCGATTCTGGTATCGGCGGAATTTCGGCATACGAATTGAGTACGAACGCCGTTGTCCGCAAGGAAACGGATTACTGAGACCAAAAACGAGTCCGAAAGTGATCAACATGAACGATATGCTATCCGGAATCGGATTTCCCTCACGCCGACAGATTCTGAAATCGATTTCTTCCGGGTTTGGCTACCTGGCATTTTCTTCGTTGGCCACCATGGCCGCCGAACAGGAAAAACAGAATAGGACAGGCAAGCCGCTGGCACCGAAGTCGCCTCATTTCGAAGCCAGAGCCAAACGCGTGATATTTCTGTGCATGCGCGGTGGCCCATCGCATGTCGACACGTTTGACTACAAACCGCAATTGGCCATCGACAACGGCAGACGGGGGAAATATGGCGGCCAGCTGCTGAAATCTCCCTGGAAATTTCGACAGCATGGTTTGGGCGGGTTATGGATCTCCGAACTGTTTCCAGAATTGTCGAAACAGGCCGACGAGTTGTGTCTGTTGCGCGGAATGAATACAGACCAGCCCATCCACCCGCGAGCCCAAACGCAAATGCATACGGGCATCGCCCAATTCATTCGTCCGTCCTTGGGTGCCTGGACACTGTATGGTTTAGGAAGTGAAAACGACAGCCTGCCCGGATTCATTTCGTTGAACACACCATCTGGTACCGCTCAAAACTATGGCAGTGCTTTTCTGCCGGCTGTTTATCAAGGCACGAAGATCGGTCGTTCGGCCTCCGGCCTGGGCCAGCGGTTCGGCAGTCGCGGCTCCATCGTCCCGGACGTCAAGAACCCAATTTATTCCACCTCGCAGCAACGTCAGCAACTCGATTTTATTCAACAGTTGAATCAACAGAAGCTGCAGCAGGACCCGCACCAGCCGGGAGTGGAAGGAGTTATCGAGTCTTTCGAATTGGCGTTTAGAATGCAGGATGCGTTACCGGATGTGATGGATATTTCCAGCGAGTCGGACGCGACCCAAGCGATGTACGGAATTGATGAAGGGCCAGGCGGCGGGTTCGGAAGACAGTGCCTGTTGGCGCGGCGATTGGTGGAAGCAGGCGTTCGATTCGTGGAGGTGACCAACGGCAATTGGGATCATCACGCGAATTTGGAAACGGCTTTACCGAGAAGCTGTTCAGAAGTTGATCAGCCGATCGCCGGTCTGATCGCGGACTTGAAGCAGCGTGGAATGCTCGACGACACGCTGGTGATTTGGTCCGGCGAATTTGGTCGAACTCCTGCCGCGCAAAACGGGACGGGTCGGGACCACAATAATCGTGGCTACACCAGCTGGATGGCAGGCGGAGGCGTCAAAGGTGGTTTCAGCTATGGGGCGACTGATGAACATGGTTTCGAAGCGGTTGAGGGAAAATGCCATATCCACGATTGGCACGCCACGATTTTGCATCTATTGGGGTTGGACCACAAACTGCTGACGTACAGATATGCCGGTCGGGACTTCCGCCTGACCGACGTCTACGGCGATGTGGTTCAGGAAATCATTGCATAAATAGGACCTGGCGATTTGAGATTTGAGATGCATTTGAACCCTGGCGATCGTCAAATTAACCAATTTTTGGACACGCTGTCGCTCCAAAAAACGCGCAAACACGGCGAAAAGTGCCGAAGAAAGGTGGTTATTGAAAAAAATGCTTTTTTTTCGAATTTCGATGTCTTCTAACCGTGGAAACCGGCGTGTCAGTAATTAATGCGAGTGTGTTTTAGTGCTCACAACCGCGAGCGATTCGTCGAAGATCTGAATTTCTGTGACATGAAACTCCACAGTTTTTTGACGAAGAACCGGCCTTTACGGTTACTGTCCCTCTCACCGGCTTTCGTTTCTGAGCACGCACTCGCCTTTTTTATGCGCTGACCGCAATTCCGTCGATTTTCGAATCGCATAGTTTTGACAGACTCGAACCCGTTTCGGATAGTCCAGGATTGTTCACGTATCGGTTCAGCAGATCTCGAATCCAAGCCGTGCCCGAGCGCTCAACCCGTTACGACTCGGATAAACCGTCGTAAGCAGGACTTTAGGGAATTTTCCTGCCAATCATTTAACGGTCGACTCGCTACCACCCGCGACAATATCAGCAATCCGACTGACAGATTCCATATTTTTTTTGACGCCAGGTGTTCGCGAGTTATTTTTCAGAGTGCTGGTTTTCAGAAGCCTTGGCACGTTTCCAGGACGTATGATCCCAGCCGGAATTCAAGATGGTATTCGATTTGCTTCCCCAGGAAGGCCCTGATCCGATTCATATATTTGATCAGAACTGTCTGTTGTTATTGGACGAATCCCGGCAGTATTTGGAACATCTGGAAAAATGTTTTTCGCAGCAGAATTTCAAAACGATTAGCCATACGTGTGGGCGGTTGGGATTGCGGACTGCCCAGGAGTCGCTGCCGGATTGCATTCTGATTAATTCGCAACTGATCGACATGGACGGGATCGATCTGTGTCGCCGGATCGTGGATGACTCGCAGACGTGTGGTATTCCCGTAATTGTGATGGGCAAGTCAGCCGACGACTCGCTGATTCAACAGGCAAGGGCCGCCGGGTGTCAATTCTACGTTGCCAAACCGATTGATCCGAAAGCGATAATCTTTCTGGTCAACGAATCAATCGCGGACGCCCGCAGCTGGATTTGTGACTGAATCCCCCGTCACGAATTTCTCTATTCCTGATGTCTGAGTTTTTTGCAGCTGTTTTTTGTCCGGATCGCGACATTCGAACAGGGCGTGGACGCTCGAGTCATTTTTCAAAATATCCATGCCGCGTTCCGGGCCGAGCACGCACAAAGCAGTTGCCCATGCGTCGGCAGTCGTTGCATCTGCCGCGATCACGGTGACGCCGCAGGAATCTTCCACGGCAAGTCCGGTGCGGGGGTCAAGCACATGCGAATGGGAATGGCCATTTTTTACCATTCGTTGAATGGAATCCCCGCTGGTCGCGATGCCGACATTGGCAATCGACAGCCTGACGTTCGCTTCGTCAGGCGAATTCGTCCGGAGGCCATTTTCGATCACAATGGTCCAGCCTTCCCTGCCGGGCGGCGGATTGGCTGCGTGGATATCGCCACCGGCATCAACGAGAGCACTGTGGATTTCGTGCTGTTTGAGGATCCCGATCGCCTCATCGGCGGCAAAACCTTTGGCAATTCCTCCAAAATCCAGCTGCATTCCATTTGCCGTCAACTGAATCAGCTCCTTTTCAGGATCAAGGACGACCTTGGACCAGCCGACTGATTTCATTACTGATACGATTTCCTGGCGATCGGGCAGGCGGTTTCGTTTTCGCGCCAGTCGCCAGATTTTTGAAACGGGCCCAATCGTCGGATCAAAAGCGCCGTCGGTTTGTTGATGCAGTTTCGAACTGGCTGTACAGATTCGCCATAAATCAGTGCTAATCTTTGCGGGGTGATCGTGTGGTGCCTGGTTGGCCAATCGGTTGATTTCACTGTCCTGCCGGAAATCGCTGAGCGTATCTTCCAATTGTCGAATTCTCTCCTCGATTCTTTTTTTGGCAGAATCAAATTGTTGGCTGCTTTGAGCGTAGCCTACGACTCGAAAATTGCTTCCCATCGCTCCAAACTCAAATTCATATCGGGTTTCCCGGGCGTGAGCAAAGTCGGGCGACGAATCGTCCGTTAACACGAAAAACAGGCAACTACAAATAATCGGCAGTATGGGCATCGGGGACTCTCCACTGGAGTTGGCACGAATAATTGATAGAGCCATGAAAGTGCGATACATTATAGGCAAATCAAAACGACACGGGGATTCACTGGAGCAGGACGTGAGCCAAACGAAATCGGAAGCAACTCGAAGGGATTTTTTGAAACACAGCACTGCAACTGCAATGGTCGGAGTTGCAACCGCCAGCGTACTGGGAAAGCCTGAACTTTCACTGGCCAGATCGGCATATGCAGGGGGCAGCGAAACCGTACGGATCGGACTCGTTGGTTGCGGTGGTCGCGGGACTCAGGCTGTGCAACAGGCCATGAATACCGAAGGCAATGTCGAACTTGTTGCCGTCGGCGACGCCTTTCGTAAACGGCTGGATGAGTGCCTTGAAGGTGTCGCCGATTTACATCCAGACAAGGTTCGAGTCACCGATGACCAAAAGCATGTCGGTTTCGATGCCTATGAAAAAGTTCTGGCGTCTGGCATCGATATGGTTTTCCTGACAACACCGCCGGGATTCCGACCGTTGCATTTTGAAGCGGCCGTCAATGCCGGCAAACATGTGTTCATGGAAAAACCGGTGGCTGTCGATGCGCCCGGCGTTCGCCGTGTTTTGAAATCGACTGAACTGGCGCGGGAAAAGGGATTAGCGGTCGCGGTTGGTTTACAGCGCCGACACGAACGCCCCTATCAGGCGACGATCGAAAAACTGCAGAGCGGGCTGATCGGCGACATTAACGTCAGCCGCGTCTATTGGAACAGCGGGTTATTGTGGAGCTTTGGGCGACAGCCCGATCAATCGGAACTCGAATACCAGATGCGGAATTGGTACTATTTTAACTGGATTTGTGGAGACCATATTGTCGAACAGCACATTCACAACCTCGACGTAATCAATTGGCTACTCGACGACTATCCAGTTTCCGCCCAAGGTCAAGGCGGACGTCAGGTCCGAACTGGCGAAAATTCCGGACAGATTTACGATCATCACATGGTTGAGTTTACCTACGCCAACGGGCATCGAATGATCAGTCAGTGCCGTCACATGGACAATTGCTGGAATTCGGTCAGCGAACACGTTCACGGCACAAACGGGTATGCGGAAATCAACGCTGGAAAAATATTCTCACCCACCGGCGAACAGATTTTTGCAATAACGGAAAGTGCAAATGGTTGGCAACAGGAGCACCATGATCTGTTCGCCGCGTTGAGAAACGGTGTGATTCCAAACGAGGGCGAATATGGTGCGAAAAGCACCATGACGGCGATTCTCGGTCGATTGGCAACCTACACAGGTCGCGAACTGAACTGGAAAGATGCCATCAATTCAAACATCAGCCTGTGCGATGTCGACGGATTGAAATCGATGGCGGACGAAGCACCGGTGA
>JBGSXT010000095.1:0-2125 GCA_041751295.1 Mariniblastus sp. | reverse complement strand
GTTTGCTTGGCTTCGCGATCACCTGTTCCTTTAACGTTTTGCCAGCCAGCGCAGAAGTGATTACTACGTTTTCTGATCGCAACAAAGACACTCGTTCGCAGAGTTTGCAGGCGGCCTAATACATCTGACACGTAAGTCAGCGCGACTTGCGTGTTTTTTTGCGACCTGTGTAGAACAGTTGTCCTCAACAGTTCCGAAACAGTTGAGGACAACTGTTCTACACTCTGTTCCACACTGATTCGCTATGATTTGTCGCGTTTAACACGGACGGCGGTCATCGTTTCGCTTGCGCCAGCTGACTTGACAACTTTTGCCGGTTTCGATCGTTCTCCCAACTGAATCAGCACGTTGCTGGAGTTCGGCAGGATATCGATCGACGCCCCTGAAGCCAGCAGGTTTTCAACTTCCATGACTTCCAGAACCGTATCGAGTACTTCATGATCCTGTTTGGCGATTTCGTTGAGTGCCTGGCCGACAATTTGAGGACGGGCCGCACCGGCTTCGGCCATCTTCTGTGAGACATTGTATGCCGTTTCGCTTTTGATCAAGCCCACCCGGTTGTCGCCATCCTGCTTCATGGCGCTGGTGACTTGCACCAGTCGCTTGACAACTTTCTCAGTGATGTTTTTTACCATCAGGGCGTCGGTGAATTCGACTTTCCGGATATAAACGCTGCCCAGTTGATAGCCCCATTGTTCCGACAGCGGCGAAACGGCTTGTCGTACTGTGCGACTGAGGCTGTGTCGGTCTTCAAGCATTTTTCCCATTTCCAGATTGCTGAGCGTCGAAATCGTCGAACTGGTCACGTTGGCCTGCAACGAGCCGTCCGGATTGGCGTTGATAAACAGGAAGGAGACCGGGTTTTTCACCTTCATCTCGTACCAAATTCCGACACCCATTGGTGTCCCTTCCTCCGAGTTCACCATCTGCCTCCGCAAATAATGCTGGCGGAGCGCCGTGTTGACCACGTACTTCTTGCCAAAAAAAGGAATCAGCATCGCTTTGGCACCGTAATGGGTGATCGGGAATTGCAGGCCTGGCGTGTCAATCGTCCCGATGACTTTTCCAAACAACGTGAACACCTGGGCTTCACATTCCTTCACACAGGTGTAAAGTCCAAGCAGCCGGAACCATCCCAGCAGGAATGGAAGAAAGAGCAGGCCAGCGACGAAACCAGGAATGAAAAACATCAGGCCATCCCTCCATTTTGCTCGGAATGGTTTGGACCCTGAACGATTCGTTCAGCCCGTCGATACAACGGGACTCGCAGGTTACGGAGATAGGATTTCAAACAGTCGGAACCCCCTTCTGCTTTAATGGTCGCCAGCGTTTTCGCCAGTTCCCGTAACGGGGCGACTTCGGCCTGCGCGTTGTTGGACGCGATTTCCACGGCGCGGGCACTCATGGTAATTTGTTGCTCAGAGTCCGCGCGGGCGGTGCTGATGTCGGCAGCGACCTGGTTGCGCGTACTGTTAATGGCTGACAGTGCATGGTCGACTTCACGCGGCGGGTCGATCTCGGTAATCAGCGCGGCATCGAGTTCGATTCCATATCGTCCCGTAGTTGAGCGGCATTGCTCTTCCATATAATGATTCAGGAGCGGCAGGTTTTTTCGCAAGTCGTTGATCGAAACGCCTTCGGACAGCTCGACGGCACTTGTTTGAAGGCCCGCTTCGGCCCCTTCATCGATCGCCGCAACGGCCAATAGGCTTTGACCTTTCGGATTGACAAAATTTGCAATTCGTTCACGGAGCACGGAAACGAAATAGCCCATCACGTGTTCGAGCGGGCTGGCGACACCGAACAGGTAGGCGTAGAGATTGTTTTCGCTGACGCGGTATCGGATCTGCCCGTTCACGCCGGTCGTCAGGTTATCTTTGGTGACCGCTTCGATCGTCGATTGCTCTTTGGTCGGATCCCAGGAAAGATCAATTGCATTAGTTGCGACACTGACCTTGTGAACTCTTTGCCACGGCCATTTGAAGTAAGGACCGCCGGGTCCGACAACACGAACCTGCGGATAATGGTAACGCTCCATTTCGTCCTCGCTCAGCGGCGGAGGCGGGGCTTTTTCCAACAACTTCTGCGCCGCGCCAAAGCTTGTTACGACGGCCCGTTGGTCGGG
>JBGSXT010000094.1:0-2158 GCA_041751295.1 Mariniblastus sp. | reverse complement strand
TTTGGGACAGAAATTCCACGTCCGATGAACCGCGACTGAGTTCCTATTGATACTTGCGATCGAATGACTTAACTTGATTGCCATCAGTGCTTCTTTCACTCCCTAAACGCAAGGCAATACCATGGGCACCAGATTTGTGATTTGGCTTTCAGTTTCTACTTCGATCCTGCTGCTATTTGTCAGCCTCGTTAATGGACAGGTCACGAACGCAAGTTCGGATGCAGCATTGATAATTCCGCTCGGAGTCCAGGCTGCGGAAACCAGCGACGGAGTCCATCTGAAAATGCCAACCGAAATCGTTTGGCGGCCTGTTTCCGGCGGCTTCGGCAGCCTCTCGCAAAATGATTTGGCCGAGATGGCAATTAATCATGCAATTGACACGAAGGTGATTGCCCACGTGGTCGACAACAACGACTCTTTGGGACCGGGCGGCTTGAATCTGGTTTTTTTGCTTGGTGGCAGTGTACCGCCGGCGGCCGTTTCATCGTTTGTCATCGCCGAAGCCTATTTGGAATCGCAGTTTCCAGCTGATTCAATGACCGTAACGATCAACGTCAGTTTTGCACCACTTTCCCAGGGAGTAATTGGCGGCACGGGAAGTGCTTATGGATTTGTTTCGTATTCGACCGCGCGTAGTGTGATTGTCGGCAACATGGATGCCAACGACATCGTTCAGAGTTTCCTGCCGACAACAACCACCGTGCCGGTGCGTTATCAAACGGGCAGCACCACTAATGAAAACAATGTTTATTTTACGTTTGCGAATTGGAAGGCCAACGGAGGCGCGGTTGGAGGTAACGATGCTTCGATGCAATACAGTACCAATTTCCCCTTTGATTTCGATCCGGCAAACGGCGTCGGCGCTAATACGATATCGTTGGTCGATGTGATCATTCACGAAACAGGTCATGCCCTGGGCTTTACCAGTGGCGTCGATTTTCGCTTCAGGGATATTGAGACCTTGGATTTGTTTCGTTTCCGCAATACTGACGGGAACGCCGATTTCAATCCTGACACGAATGCCGAGTTTACGTTAAGGCCTCGATGGGCGGTTTTCAACAATCCCAACAACGACGTGAACTTTGACACGATCGCTAATCAAATTCCGCTCTCCGACGGCTCGCCTTATCAGGCCAGTCATTTCCGTGAACAATTTCCGGCAGTTGGTATCATGGATCCGGCGTTCAGTTTTGGTGAAACCTTTTATCCCAACTTCCTGAGGACGACCGATTTGGCCGCCTTTGACGCCATCGGCTACGATCGGTAGAGGTGGCACTGGTAAATGCCAGCACTCTTTTGCCACTTGAAAATTGGAATTGGGAATCAATGTGGCAAAGGGAATCAAAGGGGAATTAAGGAATTAAAGGACATGCAAATCAAGATGACTCGATCGCATGGGGGTTACGGCCTTGATTGGAAGTTCGGTTGACTTGATGTCGATTTAGAGGTCGTCGTGATGCCTGCGAACCGAACGTGCAGCTATTAAGATGCATGGCCTTTTGGTTTTTGTTCACCGTTCATTTGGGATTCTGATTTCCTTGGGATTCCTGTCTCGCACAGGGGACTTGAACCCCATTAACTCAGGCCCATGACGGACGGACCAAGGGGGTGCACCGATGTGGCGGGCTGCGCGGTTTTTGAAGTCAATATTGTTCGCCGCGCTTCGGTAAACGGTGTCGTTTCCCGCTTCAGGAATCTGCAGTCGATTTCGCGTCGCCATTTGCTGCTGAACGCATGGCTGGCATACTAGGTGCTGGAGTAAAAAACCTTGACGATTGAACAGGTAATCAACGACATTTCTGCTTTGCCGCCGAACGACCAACTTCGAGTTGTACAAGCGATTTGGGATCGGCTGCCCAAGGACGTTGGAACGGAGCTTTCCGCAGCGCAGCAAGCGGAACTGGATCGCCGCTGGGCCGAATACAAGGCGGACCCATCGACCGCATTGACTGAGGACGAGTTTAGAGAACGCATGCGAATTGCACGTGGTCAATGAATGCGAAACTCATCGTCGCAACTGAAGCGGATCTGCTACGCGGTATAAAATGGTTTGACAGAATTTCGCCAGGACTCGGCAACCAATTTGAATCTGAATTTTACAGTGCACTCGAGCGGATTAAACAGAATCCACATCTATTCGCAGCCAACCATACCGGTT
>JBGSXT010000093.1:0-2027 GCA_041751295.1 Mariniblastus sp. | reverse complement strand
ATCGCGATCCCCCTTTTGCGTTGTGTTCCTGACCTCAAACGCCAATTTTCTGCGAAATTGAATCCGCTGCTTCAAATGATCGAGCCGTGCCAATAGCGAGGCGTGATCATCGGCATCGAATTCAACCAGCAGCATCGATTCCGCATTCGGCGGAATAATCCGCGCGAAATCCGGGTTCGTCTCACAGGCCAGCGTCAGCAACCGGCGGTCAATCAGATCGCAAGCGACAATTCCCATCTGGGCAATTTCGACAGCCGCCCGGGCAGCCGTATCCAACTGGTGAAAACTGAGCAGCGACACACCCCGGTGGCGCGGCTGCGGATCGGTTTGCAACGTCGCTTCGGTGACTATCGCCAACGTCCCCTCGCTACCGACAATCAGCCGGGTCAAATCCACCGAATCGCCCCGACCGATGTCGAACAGGTTGTAGCCGGCCTGGTTGATTTTTGTCTTTGGTTTGTGATTCTGGATGGCGGACTGATGCCGGCGAACGATGGATGCGATCTTGGATTCGATGTGTTCGATATTGTTGGTGGTCGTCGATGACTTGTTCGCAGCCGAATTCAGCGTCGCTTCGTCCCCATTGGCAAGCACGACTTTCAGCTGCAACACCTTGTCGCGTGGACTGCCGTACTTGCACCATTTGCTACCCGTTGAATTGAGGGCCAGGATCCCTCCCATTGTGGACACACTGCGGGTCGCCGGGTCGGGACCAAAACGGCGATTGTGGGACATCAACTTCCGGCTCAAATCGGCCAGTACGACTCCCGGTTGAACGGTGACCGTTTCGCGATCGACGGAAACGATCCGACGCATGTTGGCCGAAAAATCGAGGACAATACCGCGCCCCACGCTTCCACCAATCACGTTCGTGGCCGCCCCCCGCGGAATGATCGGAATCTGATGTTCGGCCGCGTATTTGACGCAATGGACCACGTCCTGGGTACCCTCGGGACTGACCACCGCAAACGGTCGCGTTTCGAAAATGCTCGCATCACTGGCATACAATTGCAGGAATGTGTCGTCGCATCGAACAGTCCCTTCGATAACACCCTGCAGATCTTCAGCGAGTCGCGTTCGGTCGATGTCCATAGATCAATTGTAGGCTTTGTTTCTAAAGGAGTCTGACCCTCTTCGAGCAAAGTTATAAACTGGGGTCAAAGTTTGACGACCAAAGGGTCAGACCCCTTTAGAAACCAAGCCTGGATCGCGTCTGAAAACCGACGATCCGGGGCTATTGAATTCTAGCGTCATCCGTCGGTCGCAGGCATCCTTACCAGCAACCAGCGGGGAAATTACAATGCCTTCAGTTTAATCCTCTTTGTCCGTCGGTCCTATCGCTATTGTTCGAAAGGGAGATTTACTTGTCCAAAGAACTGTTAATCATGCGACATGCCAAGTCGTCGTGGGATAACGAATCCCAACGGGACCATGATCGACCGCTCAATCAGCGAGGAATGCGCGACGCACCGCGGATGGCCGGATTGCTGTCGGAGCAGCACCTTGAACCCGACTTGATTTTGACTTCCAGCGCCACCCGCGCCCGTGCAACCGCCGACTTGATGTTGGAAAATCTGAATCGCCAAGATTTGCAATTGGAAATTGTGGATGAATTCTATCACGCTTCGCCCGGCATTTACGTAGCCCATTGCCGCAGACTGGCCGACCAATTCCAGCGCCCAATGGTGATCGGACACAACCCGGGCCTTGAAGAATGGATCGGCCAAATCGCCGCCCAATGGCCATCCATGTCGACCGCCGCAATCGCCCATATTTCGCTGGACATCAGCCACTGGTCCGAACTCAATTCCAAATTCGCCAACGCAACCTTGAACCGCATCTATCGCCCCAAAGAAATTTAAAACCTGAGCCAAGTTACGACTGACTCGCCATCCGGTTCCCCAGCATCCGCTACCACCAGACCGACCAGGTGGACAACAGGGAAAACAAGCCTTAACCTGAATTCAAGAGACATTGGCCTATTCACCCGGACCTGTCGGTCGGGTCGGATTTGAAATCAACGCGTA
>JBGSXT010000092.1:0-7549 GCA_041751295.1 Mariniblastus sp. | reverse complement strand
AAATCAAAGCTGTACTCCACTATTCTGCCAACGTCAGCTGCGGAGGGCATCGCTTCGCGAAAAACGTTGGCCTCGATAATCCGCATGTTGCCGTGATCGCCATTGAGATAGTCACTGAAGATATTCAGCGATGCGGCTCCGGCGCCCACATCCGTTGCGATTTCGGAGAATCCACCAGTCAAATTAGGTGCGGGGAAAGTGCCATAGCCATAAATAAAATTAAAATTCAAGTCGAAAACATTGCCAAATACGATGTAGCCCGAATCGGAAACAGCGGTGGGCGATAATGGATCGACGTTTTCGAAATCCTCGGAAAAGTCTACGAGCTGTGCGTTAGCCGATAAAGACGCAAACCCCAAACATAATATTCCCAGCAAAGCAAAGTGGCGGAAAATACGAGACATGATCAAACACCTTTCAAAATTGCAGTAGTTCAACAAATTCAAATCCTATTTAACATTCAATTTCATCATGAACACGGCTTCAATCAGTATGCAACGAGAAGTCTGCCCGACAGGCCCAGCTTGTTCGTCGTCCGCAAAAAATGTCTTCAGACGGGACTGGCTTTCGGGGATGCATATCGATTCAACGGCAACGGCGGCGATAAGCGCAACCGACAAGCCCTAGCATCAGCAATCCAGCCGTTCCAGGTTCTGGAATCGCAGCGACGTTGATGTTGTCGTAAAAGTTTCCAGAGGGATTGAACCCACTGGCGGTATTCAAGAAGCCGATTTGGAATATTTGACCCGTCAGCGAGGCGTCGATTGTCAGGCTGAGCGAATAGGTCGTCCAATCCACTGACGTATTGGTCGTATCCTGAAACACGAGGTTGGTCGTTGCGAAACCTGCATTTGGATCGAGTGTTTTGATGAACGCGCCGGCGGTGGATGGGGCCTCAATATCCCCCAGCTTGGCATCAAATGTAAACGCGTAGGTTATGCCGACGTCCGCCGCTCCGATCGAAAAATCGCGGAAAAAATTGGCTTCTATAATCCGGTCTGGGAAATTTGCGTGATCCGTGTTGTTATAATCGTTGTATGTGACCAATTGTTGGGCACCTTGGGCAGCTCCACCCTGTCCGGCGGTAATCGCCGAAAATGCCGGGCCGCCATTAGGAGCCGGGAAGGCAAAATAGTTGTAAATGAAATTGCCATTCGCATCGAACACATTGGCACCGACCAACCAGCCGTCACCGCCCAAGGCAGTTGGCGAGGAAATATCGAGACTCTCGAAGTCCTGGGAATAGGGCGTTATATCTGCAACGCAGACGCTGGTCGACCCGAGACAAAGCAACAGCGCTGGAAGCGCGAAGACGGTTAAACGGCGAAACATGGTGTCTCCTTTTCGAGAAAAAACAATTGTGGAATCGGCTGGATTTTGAGACCGCAGCGAGTCAAATTTCTGTTCAAATAATTATTGGGAGCGGTTTCATGGCCTGTTCCAATATGTCATACTATTATTCAGTGTCAACCGTTAAAATCCGAATAAAGAAACCGTTTTCACGCCAAAAATGACCGAGATTTTTGGAATTTCCGAAGTTTGGAATGAGTTTTTCTAAAATGTCCAATGTTTTTCAGCGATTTCGGGCCGGTGTGCCGGTTTATGATAAACTCGGACGAACTGACACCCTGCCAAAAATTGGTGCGTCTTTGGCCCATCCAATACGCGCGCAGGATCGGTATGACGACAACAAAATGTGTATTTCTTGGACTTTCGGGGATCGGATTGTGAAGCGTTTCGCCCTCTTGTGGGTAGTGCTGGCGATTTCAGCTATTGGCCAGCAAACCTCCGCCCAGCCGCCAGTGGTTTCCGGTTTCGAAATAGTCTGGTTCGATGCATTCAACGGCTCGGAATTGGATCTTACGAAATGGACGCCGGTGTTCAACATCATGCCGACGAATTCGTCGTTGCAGGCCTACTTACCGGACAATGTTTTTGTCGGCAATGGCAACATGATCATCGTTTCAACTGATCAACCATTCGGACAATTTGATTATCGCAGCGGACAGATCATCAGTACGGCTTTATCGCGATTCGGCCGCTTCGAAATTCGCGCCGACCTGCCAACATCGCGGGGCATGTGGCCCGCCATCTGGTTGTTGCCCGATTCGCCTCCGTTTTGGCCCAGCCAGGGTGAAATCGACATCATGGAGAACCGCGGCAATGAATCCTTTCTGACCAGCAGCGCGTTTCACTGGGGTACCAACCCACCATTCAATCACAATTTTGTTTTTGCGGAAAACGAAACGTTTCAGGGGGGCGAATATGTCAATTACCACGATTCGTTTCACGTCTACGCCGCCGAATGGGATCCGAAACAGATTCGATTTTATGTCGATGGCGTGCATTACTTTACTGTCAGAGATTCCAACGTGGGAAATTTCCTGACCAATAGCCAAACGAATCCAATGCGATTAATCATCAATACGGCGATCGGCGGAACTTTCCTGCCCGACCCCGATGCAACGACCCAGTGGCCGCAATTGTTCGAAGTCGACTATGTTTACGTCTACGAACGAACAGGCGACCCGGTGCTGGGCCTCGAAAATCAAAATTTTGACCTGAACGGTGGGTCACTTTCCGGCTGGTCATTGTTTGGAAACTCCGCAAACAACGTTCGCAGCGACGATCAGCATGTCCTGGCTGGCGACGGTTCGCTGAAGGTTTTCGGTCAATTGACGCCAACGCAGAATTTTTCCGGCGTCGAACAGGGCGTTTCAGTGCTGCCCGGTGACGAACTGGCCGTTTCTGTCAGTTCGTTCATTGACTCCACCGATTCGATTGCCGGCACGGGAAATCAGACATTTTTGAAAATTGATTTTTACAACACGCTGTACGGTGCCTTCGGAACCAACGAGTACATTAGTTCGCAGCAGGTCTTGCTGGCCGACGGTTCCACGGTCAACAATCAATGGGTGGAAAAAGTATTACTGGCCAGCGCTCCAGCCGGCGCTGTCGAAGCCCGCGTCGCGATCGTTTTCCGACAGATCAATAATGCGCCGGGTTCAGTCCGGTTTGATGAACTCGAATTCGAGAACCGGACCGCCACTATTTTGGTAAATCCAACAGACGTACAGGTCATTAAAGGGGCCATCGCCGGCGGTTCACTTGCGGATACGACCGCCAGCGACGACGAGTATCTTGAAGTCATTGCGGCAAACACTGATGTCGCGACGCAGTCTCCTATCCAATTGACCTTCTCGGCAACCTCGCCGTTTGATGATCCTGCCGATATCAGTTTTCTGATCGAAGGTTCATCCAACACGATCGGATTGAATCAAACCATCGAGGCCTTCAACTTTGAAACCGGATCGTTTGAACCAGTCGCCAGCCAGCTGTTGCAGTTGGCTGATGCAGTGTTTGCCAACAGTCTGCCGGGAGACGTCAGCCGATTTGTCAACGACAGCAACAACCAGATGATCATCAGAATTTCGGCAGATGCAGTGACCCCTGCATTGAGTTACCCCTGGAGCATTCGCCTGGATCAGGTGGCATGGACGGTCAATCGGTAGCTTCCGCTGCGGGATACATTTGATTTTTTTTCGATCGCTTCATTCGATCGCAATCGCGTCCAGGTAAAACTCGACCGGCTCGTCACTGGCATTCACGGAAAAGATAAACCCTGTTCTGACACGCCGGAGATCCGCATTGGCGAGACTGATTTGAAATTTTTTCCAATGACGGGTCAGCTCAATGGTTTCCTTCCTGATGATCGTATCCTGCGTTTCCTGCGTTTCATACTGATCACCGAACCCGATCGTGATTTCCACACCGCCAACTTTGCCTTTGCCCCAGATTGTCAGGAGCTTTGCGCCGGTAAAATCGAGTCCGACTGCCCGTTCACCGGATTCCAACGGCAGCTGTTGCCAGGCCACGCGGCCTGATTCCTGCCCACCGATGCTGCGACACTGGATACAGGTTTTGCCAAACCGAGGCGCGATGGTGCAATTTTCGTCGATCTGCAACGACGCTTCATCTCCAAATCTGCGTGGTGCAAAAAATGTGGATTTTGAAGTGAACTCATCGTAAATAAAAACCGGCAATTCGACTTTTGTCCCTGGGTTGACCAGTGATTGGGCGCGGACAAGGAATGGCACATTGGCCACAGCCGCTGCGCCCTGATGATCGGAAGCGATGGCATATAGACGATAAATTCCTGCCTTCTCTGGCGCTTGAACCCGTGCTGATTCGTTATTGTTGTCAATCAGGCAATCGTCGATGGCCTGGGGAGTCGTCTGACGATCACCCCCCGTAATATACGAATCCGACTCGGGCATCAGTTTCCAGTCGACTGCCAGTGGTGTACCTTCCGGGTCATTGGCCGTCAGTTTGAATTCGAGAATATCTCCCGCATCGACTTCGCTGCTTGAGATAATGTTTAGACTCTCGATGCGCGGGCATAGATTTTCTGGACGTTTCCCGGTCCACAATTCCGACATCACATCGACCGCGTTTGTCTTGCGTCCATCGGCCAAGTACATGCCAAACCAGGTTGCCGTCGCTTCCTGTTTGTTTCCCCACATGAACGCGTAGCTGCCGAGGCAATTTTTGAGATCTTTCGCCAGGCTTTGATAAGTGGCGCGATACTGCTCGGCTTTCTCGTTACTGGGCAGTTCAATGACCGCATTGAATTGATTAGATTTGACTTCCCAGGGGCCCGCCGGTCCAAACTCGGTCACAATATACGGTTTCGTGCCGCCAGCCTGTTGGTAACGTTGCGGCAACGATGTCGCGCCGCCATAGGAATTGATGCCAATGATATCGAGGCTGGGACACAATCGGTTGATGGCTTCGATGCGTTTCCCACCAATTTCGGCGATCACACTCATCACGGGATGATTCGGATCTTCCCGCTTGACCAGCTGGCACAGCGTTTCGATGTGCGACCAAACCGCCGGACTGTCACCGGCCTGATAGCCTTCCATTTCATTGCCGATTCCCCACAACAGAACCGCCGGGTGATTTTTGTACTGCTTTACGGCACTCAGCACTTTTTCAATCTGCCCGGTAACCTGTTCTTCGTCCTGAAAATCAAATCCTTTCAGTTCATGTTCAATCCAGATGCCGAGGGCAACACTGATTCCGTTCCGATGCGCTTCGTCGAGCCGTTTCAGTGTATCGTCATCGACACCCCAGGTTCGAATTGAATTTCCGCCGCATTGAGCCAACAAATCAAGCGCCTGGGGGCCAGCGGCGCCTCGAATAGGATAGGGCAATCCGTTTCGCAAAAGTTTCCAACGATCTCCATGCTGCTCCAGCCGAACGATCGAAGGCTCGTCCGGACTCTCTTCAGCTGGCTCGTCGCCGGGTAACGCGGCCATCAGGTTGAAGGCCACTACAACATTCATAACGCACAGTAACAATAGATTGAACCTGGTCACTCGCATTGCCGTTTTGTTCGCTCTGCTGGTTGTTGATCGTAATTCAGGACAAGTCTGAACGATCGAATACGACTCTGATCAAACTGATACCGCCGCTTCTGGTAAAGACTTCGCGACTCTGTTCAACGGTCAACACCAGATCGTCAGCCGTTTGCGAAGTGCCGTCGATGTATTCAAGACAAATCATGTTCTGGCTGCCGGCCACTAACACGACGGGAACTTCACAGATCGTGAACATAAAGCTGGGCAGGTCCGCTTCACCCGACAGGTTGTCGACCAGGCCATCGTTCGGACCTGCTATTGACCTTGCGAGGATTGTCAATTCACTCAGCTCCAACAGCGACGGTTCAAAAAAGATCTGTCCCTCCCTGACTCTGACTCCAATCTCGATAAATCGGGACAGGATGTCTTCTTTGACCTGCCCCGTCATTCCTGGTTGTTGCGCACCGAGATGAGATGGTGTGTGTGAATAGGGGTCGCCGGGAAAGGCACCATATTCATTCGGTGTTTTTTCCGCGCCAATCCCCCGGCGAATTTCCCGGAAATGACTTTTCAGCCGCTCCAACAGATCGAGCGATGTCGCAGGGTGCTTGGCCTTGACATAGTTTTCCGCCACCGCCAGCGCAAGTTTGGAAACCATGTGCCAATAAATCGAACCCAGTCCTTCGTAAGCAAAAAAAGTACCGGATCGACCTGTAAACTGGTGGTGACAAAATACATGTTCAAAAATATTGGCCAGTTGTTGGGACGCTTCTGGAGTTGCAAAGGTACTCAACGGATGAACGGAGCGATCCTGCAAACGTCGAACAGCCTCGACGACGTCCGCCGAATTGCGAAAGTCGCCGTTAAAATGGCAGTCACCGTTGATGTCCTCCCGGAGGATCGATTGATCCCCACAATCAATGAGATTCTTTAGCAACGTCGACTGGTTCACCAATTCCCCAGGTATCGAATTCTTCTCCATGAATCGTGGGAGTCGACGATTAGGATACAACATGAAACTTTCCTGGTCCTGGCGATACAGAGAACTGGATCGCAGCGCATCCAGGACCTCGACGACCTGTTCTGTCGTTAGAATTCCCGAACTCAACACAGCGACTTGGCCTTCGAGCATTTCGTAAAGCCTTTCAATCTGGATTTCGCCATCGATGTCCAGCGACATCAGATTGTAGGAATGATAAAGTCCGTCAGATCGCTGGTTGGATCGAATCGTGTCATCAAGCAGCCCAATGCACTGGCGGAAAAAATCGCAACAACTGGCAATGGTAATTTCCGACCGCTCGGCTGCCAGTCCCTGTTGATACAGCTTTTCTCGGTATTCGCTGCCCGCCTGGATCAATTCGTGCACCAGTTGATTGCGCTGCGAGGGAGTTACTTCCTCGGCGTTGCCTGCGACGTGGGGGCGAATGGCATGTTGAATCTTCGACAGCAATTCTGCAGCATCGTTTGACACCTTGATAACATCTATTTGCGACGATTCGAGCCACGAGATCAGCAATGCCAGGTGCCGGCGCAAGTAACAGGTCGTCACCATCGACAGTCCATTTCCGACCAGCGCGTTATTGGCATCATTCCATTCTGGTCGCTGGGTGTTAAGCCAGATGCCTCCGCCGGGCACGAAGTTGGTCAATTTGACCAGCGTCGGAACCAGAATTTTCTCTGCCAAAGTCGCCTTCTGTATCCGGCCTTGGTTATCGATCAGCAGTTTTCCGTCATTTCCCGTTGCCGCTACCCGTTTGGAAATCGAATCTGCGAGTTCACTGTCATAATCGATGGTGTTACGCGGATCGCGAAACAGGGCGCTCGCCGATTTGATCCGATAGGGAACATGGGCGTACACAAACACGTTTTCATTGAGCAGCTGGTCGAGCCGGCCCGGGAAATAGTTGAACGCCATCTCCAGCAGCTTCGATAGGTAGACGATCTGGTGATCACCCCAGTATCCGATGTTGGACCAGGGGTCATCGCGGTTTATTTCTTCCCATTCGAATCCGTGTTTCGTAATGCGATAGGGATTGTAACCATCGGCGGTGGACGCATTCACAAACCGGCAAATCATGCATTCCAGATATCCTGGAAAGGAGAAAGCGAGTGCTTCCCAATTCTGAAAGATGTCACGCCAATTGCCTTGATAGTCAAATGACTTTTGATCGTCACCGATGTGCGAT
>JBGSXT010000091.1:0-8185 GCA_041751295.1 Mariniblastus sp. | reverse complement strand
ACGTCCGTAAACTCGCGCTCCAGCTCCGCGGAGATCTTGTCTCCGCCCGAAACGCATCGACGAAGCGACTGAAAATCTTCTCGCATCGCTCCATGATCGCGCACCAGGCCGAACAGCGCGGCCGGCAGCATGCACAGCAGCGACGGTCGCGTGTTGCGGAGCAGCGGCAGAACTTCGTCGCCGCCAAACGATCGCGCGATGGCGACGCAGGCTCCGGCAGCCAGCCCAGCGAACAAGAACGATGTCGCCGCGATATGCGAGGCCGATGTGGCCGGCAAAAAAACGTCTGCTGGCTTTAACGCAAGACCGGCAACGGCGCTGGCCACGATCCAGCCGAACGAGTCGTGCGAGTGAGTCACACCCTTCGGCTTACCCGTGCTGCCTGACGTGAAAAAGATCAACGCAGGTGCTTCGGGTCGCGGCGGCGGAAAATCAGTCTCCGGACCCTGGGATGTCAGGAAGTCTTCAAGGTGGCGGCCAGGACCTCCTTCGGCACCGAAACGGATTCGACCCAAAGGAAGTCGAGCAGCCTGCTTGCTTGCGGCCAGCGCGTCCTCGCGCTCGGCATGCGCGACCAGCAGCGATGCACTGCTGACTGCCAGCGCATGATCGATCTCCGGGGTCTGGTAACGATAGTTGAGCGGTGTCGCAACAAGCCCAGCCTTGAAACAGGCCAGATAGTTAACGAGAATCGCCCCGCGATTGGGCAACAGCGAGGCCACGCGGTCGCCTTGAGCGAGGCCCAATTCCTGATAGTGCGCGGCCAGCCGAGTCGAAGCCTGGTCGAGGTCTCGCCACGACCATGTTCGTTCCAGAGAGACCAGCGCCGGCTCGTTCGGCTTGGATTTCAAGCCAACTTCGAGCAGACTGGCGAGCTTGACTGGTCGTTCTAAATTCGGTCCGGCAATGGGCACGCTCGCTCCCTCAATACCAAGAGTCTGTCGGCAGGAATGGATGACCGACCGAGCATACCAGAATCAGCGCCTCAGCCAATAAGTGCCCAGGCAATGTTATGGCGGCTGTTCCTGCCATCGGCTGACGGCGTTCAAGTGCGCCGATGGACTCGTTAACCCCACCGGGGCGATCGAGTCAACAAACACACAAGTGGATAAAGCGATGGCTGGGATCTGCGTCGTCAGGCATTGCAAAACAATAAACTAGCGAAACGTTGGGGTCAGGCCCTGTTCAGGCGTGAACGAAGTCGGCAAATCCCGCTTGAAATCATTGGGTCGTCCATTTGAGCAGATCAATATCTGCGGCGATTGGAAACAGCAGGATTGGCCCGGCAGCGGACCACGAAACTCGCGTCAGAATCAGATTTGATGGTGCCACGAATCGGGTCGGATCACCTGTCGGCGTGATTTCAAGTGTTTGATCGGATAATTGAGCTGATGATGAGTCGATCACTTCCCAGGCGCCGCTCACGAAATTGAAAAACTCGATCGAGGTGACCAGATTCGGCGAGTTGACTCTCGATTCCAGTGTGATCGACAAAGATTGGGGCGCGTTCGTTTCCAGCGAGCCGTTGAAGATCACCTGGATAAAAGGTCCATCCTGCTTATCGGGAACCGCACCAAAAAATCGAACGCGATCGTCATCCGAAGCAATCAACGAGCCTGGACTTCCCGGCCCTTGAGAACCATTGACAATCGAAAACTGGGTTGGGAATGAATCCACGCCGCCGTCATTGGCAGCCAAATCGAAAGTACAGCTGGGAGCACCGAGGTTGCTGGTGAATCCCGCATACGTGGCTGCCGTGGCGGCTTCGTCAGGAGTAATCAGCAGTCGAACCAGACCATCGCCATTGATGGCATCCACCAATGCCTGTTCGATGGCGTCGCCAAAGAGCACCATTCGATCCAGCGTTCCATTCGGTAAAGTCGTTCCGGAATTGGTACGATGCACCGCAGCATAAGTCGCGGCTCTTTCAGCTCCAATCGATAGAATTGGGGGAACACATGGCAATCCGTTTTGGCCCGTTTGGTAATGGATCGAATTGTCGATTGGGATTTGTGTTGCCGCCGGGGATGCGACAAAAATACTGACAGGTCCATCCGCAGAAAATGCAGCATTGGATTGCAAAATTTCCAGGACAATTTTTCTTGCAGCAACCGCCGAATTCGGCTGTCCATTGAAATCAAAATCGACAACACCAAAACTGGCAAAGCTGCCGTTCGAAGAACCCTCGATATTCAGAAATCCGTCGCCTGTTGGTCCTGTTACCGGACCCGTTGGCCGCACCGTTCTGGAAAGCGTTGCACTGGACTCAATGGTGGAAACAGTCTCGGGAGCTGTCTGATTAAACCGGAAATCGCAAATGACGGGCGCATGGTCACTGAACGCCACCAATTCGGGACCAAAACCGCTGGTCCCATTGCCGGTGTTGATCCCCTGGCCCAGAGTATGCGAACCATTGTTGCCCAACACCGAAGCGGATCCTGTGACGTATTCCAGCCCCGTGCCGTCCGCGAGTCGCTCATTGAACAGGATCGCATCAAACCGGTCATCCATGTTGTTTACCGGATTCTGTGTGTGAAACGGCTGAAAAGCCAGATTGTCGTTCCATGAAATATTGTCGCGAAATCCAAACGGTGTATTCAGTGAATCAAGGGCAGACGCATTGTCGCTACCAGCAATCAGAGTCTGCCACGCACCCTCTTCGCTCCCTTGCAGATTCAAATCGCCAGCGTACATGATGTTGGCCGTCGTCGGCAGATTTGCTGCATCGCTTCGAATGATCCCGGCCTCGACTGTTCGCTCGTCGACATCCGCGTTGGTTGTTCCAGCTTTCAGGTGAATCGAATAAATGTAGAACTCGTCCTCAACAGGACCACCGATCGGACGAAATCGGGTACGGCGAATGTTATGCGTCAAACCGCTGCTCAAAGTCACAGCGCTGATCAGCTGGATGCGATCCATGCTATAGATGAATCCAGTTCGGCAACCAAAGAAATCGGGAGCTGAAATGCTGCTTTCGTAATTACCTCCGAAAACAGTTTCGAAATTGGCTTCGATTTCGTTATATTGTCCCAAGTCTTCCGGCCCTTCCTGAAACGCCAGAAGGTCGATCGCCTGGGCATTGCCGAGAATTTCAAAATTGCCAATGGCCTGAATCACAACCCGGAAATCTTCATCTTCAGCCGCCGAGACGGGGCCGTCCAGAACGTTGTACGAAACCATTCTCAGCGATTGGGCAACCACCCATTGGGTCGGTGCCGCGATGACTGCAAAAACAACGATGATCAGCAACCTGATCGACAACGGCGGGCGATATTTTGTCAGTTTCATCGGCTTTGGAATGTTCAATTGATGGGAGACAGCATGTTGCAAATTGCCGAGCACGTTTCCGGCTGGAACAAATCCGCGTCTTTGATTTGAGAATACGCCGATGCCAGCATGCCGACAACCGGACCATCATCGAATTCACCGGAAAATCATCGAAAAACAACGTCGCGGATTGCCTCCAAACCGTGAACGAATGGCTAGCGAATTTGTTCGGCCAGTCGGCAATACAGGCCCTACAACAGAATTTTCCCTGAAAACGTGAATAACCGCGATCTTCGTTAAATTCTGAATATCCGTTTGGGCGATTTACTGATTGAGGTCATGCAGCAGCCTGATTTCTGATTGATCTTTGCAGCGTCCGTTGCTGCGGAGAATCCAACAAGGGGGAAAGAAATGCACATCGATATTGGGTTATCAATAGCTCATCAGCAGTCCTCGGTCGAGCTGCGAAAACCTCAGCGATCATGGCGATTGAGTCTTGCACCGTCAGTCGCCGTTATCTGTCTGTTGATTCAATGCGTTGGTTGTCTGAACGCACCGCCGGATGAGCTATTCCAGGAATCCATGGTCGACTACCGCAACCATGTATGGGCGCGGCGCGCGTACAACCTGCGATACGGCAAGTGTGAACGTGAGTATTCAGATCACTTTCGCCAGGGCTTCATCGACGGCTACTGCGATTTATGCAACGGCGGTGATGGTTATGTTCCAGCCGTACCCCCAGAAGATTACTGGAGTGGCCAATACCAGAGTCCGGAGGGGGCCAAGTGTGTCAACACGTGGTTCAAGTCCTTCCCGCTGGGTGTGAAAGCGGCTCGGGAGGATGGTGCGGGATCGTTCCAGAAAGTCTACACCTCGAAAATGGTTCAAGCAGCCATTGTTCAGGATCAGGCGGACCATGTGCTGCCCGACGACGTACCCGTGGTCACACCCGAGAGGGAATCAACGGCGGCCTTGCCAGACAACCCGTTCGCCAATGATCCCAGCTTCGATGCGTCCAGCGTTCAGCAGCGAACTGCAAACTCCGGCCCTATTAGCAATTCAGACCAGTCCACAACAAACCAATAGACAAACCAATAGATACATAAATACGATTGCGTACAGATTGCGACCATCCACGCAAACGTCACAGGGGGGATTCAAGGAAGATGAAATTTCAGCGCAACTATCAATCGAAACCAGGATTGTTGAAACGGCTGGCTGCTGTGTCGTTCCTGTTGTTGGGAATGTCCCTGTCGGGCTGTACGCAACTTCTTAATCCGATACAAACGGTCCCGGCCAATCGGGTTCCACAGGCGTTCCTCGCGGAACCCCAGGCTGATAAGATCCCAATCGACGTGTCACGATTGCGTATCGACCCGCCAGAATTTTACATTCTCGACAGCGAAGACGTACTCGGTATTTTTATTGACGGCGTATTGGGACAATTCGATTCTCCGCCTCCAGTTCAACTTCCAGTGCAGGGGAGTAATCTGCCACCAGCGATTGGCTTCCCCGTTCCGATCCGTGAAGATGGAACGATTACACTGCCATTTGTTGATCCAATTCCAGTCCGCGGTTTGACCGTGCCCCAGGCGGAGGAACTGATCAAGCGTTCCTATTTTGATGGCCCGTCACCCATTCTGCGCGAGCAGGCTCGAGTCATTGTCACACTGCTGCGGGAACGTACGTATCGGGTCTTCGTTGTTCGATCCGATCTCGGACAGATCGGCGGACAGGCTCAAACCGGTCGAGTCTCCCAGGGAATTGCCAGTCGTGCCGATGAGAGCAGTCGGGGATTCGTCCTTGAGCTGCCCGCCTATCAAAACGATGTACTCAATGCCCTGTCCCTGACTGGAGGATTTCCCGGCGTCAATGCAAAATCCGATATTCGCGTTCTACGGGGTGATCGGATCAGTTCAACCAAGCGCGATTCTGAAATTCGGGAATTCTATCGGACGAATAAAGCCGAGGACTTTCCCTTCGGACTCGTACCCAACGTTTCCGACGAATCGTCAACACTCAAGATTCCATTGCGTCTCAAGCCGGGGCAGGTGCCCAATTTCCGCAAGGAAGATATTGAATTGCGCAGTGGTGATATTGTCTACGTCGACAACCGGGACACCGAGATTTACTACACCGGCGGATTGCTCGGCGGCGGTGAATTCCTGCTGCCCCGGGATTACGATTTGGATATATTAGCGGCCGTAGCCATTTCGGGAACAACCGTCGGTGTCGGTCGGCCGACGGGCGGAATCGGCGGTGCGATCGGCGGAAGCGTTGCGCCGACTAACTTGATCGTATTGCGTCGAATTCCAGGCAATCGCCAAATTGCGATTCGAGTTGACTTGACGGAAGCTGTCAATAATCCGGCGTCACGGCTGCTAGTCAAAGCAGGGGACACGCTGATTCTGCGCTTCAAGCCACAGGAGGAAATCGTGAATTTCGCCAGTGCAACCTTCTTTACCTTCGGCATCCAGCAATTGTTCCGAGGCAACCGTTAGCGATCGAAGCGCGTTTAACGATCGACAGGCGGTTGGGATCCCAACCGCTTTTTTCGTAACAGCCGGTTGATTATTGGTCATCTAACGATTGACCGAACATTAATCTAGCACTTGAAAATCACACCGCCGTTTCGCGAATGGCGATAATCGCCGTTCGGCGGTTCTCAAAAATTGTCAGCATCAAAGAACCATGCAAAGCGCCCTTCAATCTGATCGCTTTGAATGATTCAGCGAAAATTGCAGGCACTCCCCGTTTCTTGACTTCCAGAACTCCAATATCCAGTTGACGCAACGCATCCGCAACCTTGCTTCGATTTGCCGGCAGGACCTGAACGACGCGAAATCGGGATAGCAGTTGATTTGAAAGCTGTGAATTCGAAGTGTAATATACCACCCCCGGTCCAATTTTTTCCAGATTCAATTCATCCGCCATTGCATCTGACAATCCGGCTGCAAGGACGACGTTGTGTGGCTCATAAATGAATTGTCCGATCGCCTGGGCCATTACAGGTCGGCACTGCGCAACCAGTATTTCTTCACAGACAAATTCGGTGGCACTCCCAGTTTTTTCCAATCGGGTTGCAACTCGATGATTGGGATTCAGAACCAATTCACCAGTCCAGATCAACTGTTGTTGGCAGGAGCGGGAGTGGCCAATCCATTGGCGTTCGATAGGCGCTGTACAACGCTCAATCAAGTCGGTCGCCGGAGCAATTTTGATTGCAACCGCCGAGCAGCGGGCAGTCTGTTCAAAAATTTTTGCCAGTGGTGGAGAAAACGATTGACCTCGAACCGATCGCCCATCTGCGCGTCGCTCGGGATCGATGTGAATCGCGTCAAATTCGGCGCATTGGACATCGGCGAACGAAGCGGTCGCAACATTTGCATTTCCCATTTTCAGCGCATGCAAGTTTGCCGTCGCACACATGGTTGCCGATGGATCACAGTCAAATCCGGTAACACGACTGCGATTTGACGCATTGGCCAAGGCAATCAGATCGCCTCCGATCGAACAGCAAATATCGGCAATGTTTCGGAACTGCAGGAAACGTAGCGATTTGTAGGCGGCAATTCGTTCGTCAGTCGCCATTTCCAACCCCTGCGGGGTAAAAAACATCCTGTCGGCATTCGAAAATTTCCTTCTCGCCCGCAGCCGAAGTTGTACCTGCTCCATGATCAACGCCGCCTGCGGCGCGGTGATTCGCTTCCGCAACTGTTTGACGTTCGATAATACGCTCTCACCAGCCGATAGACTGGCCAGCGTGCGATCCAACAGCGGTTTCGCAGTTTCGGACAACAACCAATCAAAGTTGGCAGGTTCTGCGGGCATTGGAATTGTTTCCTGCATTAGCTTCCGGCGACTGACTGTTGGCCGAAGACACCATTTGGCGGCACAGCCATCCATTGCCGGAACGTTCAGATACTATTGGTTGTCGTTGATCGTGTCAAAATTGGTTGGACCCCTGCAACGCGGGTCATCCGAAATGCGGGAACGTCCATTAAGCATTGCCGAAGTTGCCCAATTGGATTGTCCCGACAGATTCCGAAACACTGTCAAACGAATCAGATTCCGCGCCAATGAAATGACTCAACCCCAGTTCGGGCATTGTCCGTTTCCCGATTCTTTGCGTTGGCTTTATTCCAAATGATGTTCCGATATCAACAGGGTGGGGTTTTGTTCAGGGATCATTGGCCATGTTTACCAAAAAAATCGTGTTTGTCATTTTGTTGGCAGTGGCGCTGGTCGGACCTGCCGTTTATTTCAATCATTCAGGAAATGAGCCGAATCAATTCAACCAATTTGGTTTACCAGTCGGAAATATCGCCGGTGTACCCGTTTTTAATGCATCGTATCCGAATTTGTCTCCCGGCGGTTTGGCTGCTCCTGTTGCTTCGATTCCCACGGCGGCACCAAACTTGCAAAACGACTTCAACCCTTCCAGGCTGACCTCGATCAACTCGCCGCCAGCGACACCATTTCCACAGAATCCAATTCTGTCCGGCAATGCGTACGGGTCTGACTTCAATACCGTTCCTCTGGAGTTCATGCCAGTTGCGACGTTGGAAGAGATTTTCAGGTTTGACCTCAATCCAGCTTGGGTGAAACAGCGTTGGGAACGGGTGTCCAATAGCCCCGGGGCTTCGGGACTGTCCGGCCTTCGAGTTCCACTGGTCACTGGCGTTAACACTTACGATCTATTTGGTTCGTTGACCTACTATTTTGACTCGGATCAGACATTGCAGAAGATCTCGTTTCGTGGCTGGTCAGGCAATCCTGAGGGTTTGGTGAATTTAGTTACAACCAGTTACGGTTTCAAGAATAAACCGACATCAGGTGTCGGACTCTATCTGGCAAACAGGCGTCGCCAATCGACTGGCGTATTGTATATGCAACATCCGAATGTCATTCGAGCCGA
>JBGSXT010000090.1:0-4679 GCA_041751295.1 Mariniblastus sp. | reverse complement strand
GATGGTTTTATCACCATCACAGGACGAGCAATCTTCGGAAGCGTCAATGGTTACGCCAAGATCGACCTTGATGGCAACGAGGTGTGGAGCTTTCCGGGTGTCTTCAGCTTGACCGTCGGCGATTGCGATGGTGATGCGTTTGGGAATACGTACCTTGTCCATGGTGAATTTGTCGCCGATGGTGGTACGGTTATCAAGAAGCTCGGGCCCGATGGTGAGCTGATATGGGAGAACGTCTATGATCTGGCTGGGTTCAGGGTCGAAGTGGGAAGCGACAATCGGGCAATCGTGAGCGGCTTTCCAAATCCAAACACGGGTGGCGCAGCGTTTATCAAGGTGGATGAGAACGGAGGATTGGTCTGGTCGAATCCTGATGCAGATGGACCTCAAATGCTCCTGCTTCACGCGCAGATGTTGCTCGATGAATCGAACAATGCGTACTTGGCGGCTGGGACACTGTTTGAAATGGCTGTTTGCAAGGTGAATTGTGATGGGAGTTCTGCCTGGACTCAAACGGCACCAGGAAGCTTTTCGTCTGCCATCGTACTCGCAAATAACGATAACAGCGTGTTCGTAGTCGGAGGAACGACCGCGCGTATCAGTCAGGGTCCCGATGCTGGTGGAGTACTCGGTGATGTGAACTGCGATGGTGCTATCAACCTACTTGACGTGCAACCGTTTGTGGACCTGATTACCTCAAACGGATATTCGATTCAAGCTGACATTAACCAGGATGGCACCGTCAATCTGTTGGATGTCAGTCCGTTTGTGATGCTGCTCGTTGGCGGATAAATACGAGGCTGAAAAAAATTGTCAATTCGTGGCAAGACAGAAAGTCGTTGAGCCGGGGATTCAAATGCAAATCGAACAGGAAACGAAATTTACTTTGTTTGGCAAACGAATAATGAAAAGTGAAGTGTGCTGTACGCTGATGCTTATTCCAGCAAGTTGTTGGATGAAACGAAGTCTCTTGGCTCGTTTTATCCGTCTAACGTCCAAGCTCAAGAGTCGGCGGGGTTAGGGATCCGGTGACCGTTATGACCCGCCGGTCTACTGCAGCGACTGGTAAGCTTCCGTCTCGCCCGGGGGAGGGGTTGCCTTGCTCGCCGGCGTTTGGGCGTGAGCTGAAATTCGTTCGCCATCAATCGCTGGGCGCGGCGAGTGAGGTAACAGGAACTCAACGGAGAAAGGGGTACCAAAGAGTTCGCCCCGAATGCGATCCCGCTCGCGGTCGATTTGTTCTCCACTCGCGCCCAGCCCGCGCATGATGAATTCGTTCATCGCCAAGGCCACTTCCCCTTCACCGGCGAAAACGGCGTCCGCACCTTGGCGGCGCAGGGCTGGTATTTCCCGGAGGTAGTTGGAGCGCGCGAAGACGCGAATTCGCGGGTTGATCTCCCGGACCAACCGGATCGACTCCTCGCTACCGCGCATCCCGGCTGAACTGAGAATGAACGCGATAGCCCCCGGAGCTCCGGCTTTCTTGAGCGTTTCCAGGTGGGTTGCGTCACCGTAAACGGCCCGCACGCCATCAGCGCGAAGCTGCTTAATCGTGCGGAGATTCAACTCGATGACGGTCGGTTCGATCTCGTTCGCTTGGAGCAGTCGGACCAGCGTACGTCCGACCGGACCATACCCAACGACGATTGCCTGGCCATTGCGAGCAGGCTCGTCCAAGAGCAGCCCCGGAGACTCGATTCGTGGTGGCACATTCAGCCAGCCCCACAGCCGGGGGAAGCGTTTGGCGCAGGCTTCCAGCGAGTCGGTCAGCCGGTACAGGATCGGATTCACGCTGATGGAAACCATGGCGGCAGCGATGAGCGCGTTCGTCGCCTGTTCCGGTAGGACTCCAAGCCCTTGGGCGAGCGTCGCGAGGATGAACGAGAATTCGCCGATCTGCGCGAGAGCGACAGCCACAGCGAGACCGACCCGAAAAGGATAGCGCAACAACAAAACGATGATCAGGGCTGCAAGCGGCTTGCCCAGCAGAATGATGGCCAGAGTCACGGCGACCAGCCCCGGTGCTTCCAACAGAAACGCCGGGTTGAAGAGCATTCCCACCGAAACGAAGAACAGAACGGCGAAAGCGTCGCGCATGGGAAGCGCCTCAGACGCCGCGCGCGAGCTGAAGTCCGAACGACCGACGACCATACCTGCGAGAAACGCTCCCAAAGCCATCGACACGCCGAACAGCTTGGCGGCACCGATCGCGATGCCCAGTGCCAGGACCAGAACCGTCAGAGTAAACAACTCACGGGAGCGGGTCTCTGCGACGCGGGCGAGCAGCCACGGGATAAGCCGCCTGCCAGCGAGGATGACAAACACCACGAGCAGGCCGATCTTCACAACGGACCAGATCAGGGCCAAGGCAACGCCTTCCGCCCCAGCGCCAGACCCGAACAGGACCGGAAGCAAAACGATCACGAGGACGGTGAACAGGTCTTCGACGATCAGCCAGCCGACGGCGATGTGGCCCGTCGGAGTGTGCAAGTCATTGTTGTCGGCCAGGACCCGCAGCAGGACCACGGTGCTGGCGACCGAAATCGCCAGCCCGAACACGATACCCGCCGACCAACTCCAGCCCCATGCCAGTCCAACCAACAATCCCAGCAGCGTGGCGACGGCAATCTGACCGATGGCTCCCGGCAGGGCCACCTTCCGCACCGCCATCAGGTCCTGGAGGTGGAAATGGATTCCGACACCGAACATCAGCAGAATGACCCCAATCTCGGCGAACTGGTCGGCCAGTTCCCGGTTGGCGACAAACCCAGGCGTGTTCGGTCCGACAGCAATTCCGGCCAACAAATAGCCGACGATCGGGGACAAACCGATCCAATGGGTTATGTAACCCAGAATCAGGGCGGCCGCCAAGCCACCTGTCAGCGTCATGATCAGGTCCAAGTGGTGCATGCGTCCATGGTACAACCACGACACCAGCATCGAAACCCGAGTAGGATTACGTTGGCTCAACCTTTGGAGTGGCGAACACTACGACCGTTCACAAAACAGGTTGACTGGTGACAGCTCGGTTAAACCAGTCGTAGTTTTTATTGTATTGACAATCAGCTCCGGTGACTCGGCGATCGCGGCCGATCGTCGAGGGAAACAGACTTGCAATGGCAAATCGCCTTGAATATGACCTGACTGTTGACGACCATCTGGCCAAGCTTGACAGATTTCTTGCCGACTCACGCGTTGGCCGTAACTTCACCTGGTTTGCATATTTGGCAATCGTGGCGTTGGCGTGGACCAGTGCGATACTGTTTTACATCAAACAGGGGCATCAGAATTACGGATACATTTTCTCAGGTGCTTTCGCAGTGGTTTTGACACTGGCGCTTCCAGCTCTCTATCGCTGGTATCAAAATTCATTCTGGGCGTCGGTTTTTACACCGCCAGCTGTTAAGGGACTTGTGGGCCGCAAGGTTCTTGTCATACACGATGACTTCATCGAGGAAATCGGCGAAAGACTGACGGTTCGCGCGAACTGGTCCGATGTCCAGCGGATTGAACACGATCCGAAGAGAATATGGTTGATTCTCGCACCGCTGATTTCAATCGTCATTCCTAACGGAGCGTTCCCGAACCCGTTCGCCCAAGAATCGTTTCTGAATGAATGCAAATCCCGGATCGCCGCAATTACAGAAGTGGCCAAGGTCGTGTAAGGGTCCATTTTGCCGACTGTATATGCCACCGATCACTCGATCCGGTCATGTTGCCACGAATTGATCCGACTCAGGGATCGACACAAAATAATTCCCCGCGACAATCAAGGAACGGATTACAACAACCGTCGTGCCCAACCGCATCGAGTCAGGCATTTATAGGCGTTCATGACGATTACGAACCGCGAAATCCCGTGCCGAAAAAGGGTCAAAGCCCCACGGCGTGATCAGGCAAGATTGAAATTCGTTTTTCAGGAGTCCAAAACTTGATCGTTTTTCTGACCCAGGACCTGATGATTCAATCGAGTGCATCGGCGGCAGCACGTGTGCAGGGCGTGTCGCTGGTTGCCGCTTCGACAATTGATCGCGCGATCGAAAAACTGGCATCAACATCTGCTCAAGCCCTGTTTATCGACTTGCAGACTCCCGGGCTTAAGATTACAGAATTGGCAACGCGACTGGCCGCTGCCTCCAACCGCCCGACAGTGATCGCTTTTGCCCAACATGTTGAAGCCGAATTATTGGAGCTGGCGAATACGGATGTCATCGATCAGGTGCTGACTCGCGGTCAATTCAACAGCCGATTGCCGACGCTGATCAAGCAGTCGATGACTTCGGCGGCGGCAGGAGACTCGGTTTCCGACGGAGAATAAATGGCTTACAATTCGGCCATGACTGATCCACAGACAACGGAAATGCAGAATTTCGAGAAACTGGGCGTATTCTATCTGGGACGCGAATTTGATCTGGCCAACCGTCAACCGGGCAGTGATCTGCTGCTGTACGATTCGCGCGACCTGACCACGCACGCGGTCGTGGTGGGCATGACCGGCAGCGGCAAGACCGGTTTGTGTATCAATCTGCTGGAAGAAGCAGGTCTGGACCGCATTCCCGCGATTGTGATCGATCCCAAAGGGGATATCGCCAATTTGTTGCTGACGTTTCCCGAACTGCGGGGTGAAGACTTCCTGCCGTGGGTGGACGAAAGCCAGGCATCGCGTGAGGGAATCTCGG
>JBGSXT010000089.1:0-5470 GCA_041751295.1 Mariniblastus sp. | reverse complement strand
TTTGCTATCTGACCGAAAACGGACCTGGCAACACAGACGTCGACGGGGGTTCAACCATTCTGACATCTCCGATCATGGACGGGGTGGGTGATGGCAATGCTACGGCCGCCTTTCTGAACTACTATCGTTGGTATTCCAATTCGCTGGGGAACCCTCCCGCTACTGATATTTTCGTGATTGAAATATCCAACAATGGAGGACAAACCTGGCTGGAATTGGAAACGGTCGGGCCGGCTGGCAGCGAAGTGTCCGGTGGATGGTTCTTGAAATCCTTTAACATTGCTGACGTCATCGCGCCAACCGATCAGATGCGAGTCCGATTCTCCGCTTCCGATTTGGGTGACGGTTCGGTGGTAGAAGCGGGAGTGGACGGTGTCGAGATCATGCTTGTCCAATGCGATGAAGATGAAATTCTGTTGGGCGATGTCAATTTGGATGGCGTGCTGAACCTGCTGGACGTGGCCCCGTTTGTGGCCATCATTTCCAGCGGTAACTATCAAGCGGAAGCTGATATGAATCAGGACGGAGTTGTGAACCTGTCGGATGTCAGTCTGTTTGTTGAGGCGTTAACCGGTTAGCTGGACCGGTTGGTTCAGTTGTTGCGACTCCCTCAAAATGACTTCTGCAACCCGATTCCGAATTGCGAGCAAATGAGCGTCGTTGTGCCTGAAACCGATACTACCACCGATATCGTCAATGTCCCCGATCGCCACGGGCGTTTTGGCCCGTTCGGAGGCCGGTACGTTCCTGAAACTTTGATTGCAGCACTGGATCAATTAACGCGTGAATACGCGGCGGCCCGGAACGATGCTGGTTTTGCTGCGGAGCTGGATGCGTTGTTGCATCGATTCGTCGGCCGACCGTCTCCGCTGTATTTTGCCAAGCGACTGACTCAGCACGCCGGCGGGGCGCAAATCTGGTTCAAGCGGGAAGATTTGAACCATACCGGCTCGCACAAAATCAACAACACACTGGGACAGACATTGTTGGCCCGCCGCATGGGCAAGACACGGGTCATCGCCGAGACCGGTGCCGGGCAACATGGTGTAGCAACGGCCACAGCCTGCGCGCACTTTGGCCTGCCCTGTGTTGTTTACATGGGGGAAGTAGACATTCGGCGGCAAACACCGAATGTTCGAGCGATGAAAATGATGGGAGCCGAGATTCGACCGGTGACTTCCGGTTCAAAAACGCTGCGAGACGCCGTAAATGAGGCGATGCGGGACTGGATGGCGTCGGTCGACGACACGCATTACATTCTGGGCAGCGTGGTCGGGCCCCATCCGTTTCCGGTAATTGTTCGTGACTTCCAATCGGTCATCGGCCGGGAAACAATCGCCCAATCGCAACAGGAATTCGGACGAATGCCTGATCTAGTCGTGGCCTGTGTGGGTGGCGGCAGTAATGCGGCAGGCATGTTTTACCCTTTCATCAACGAGACTTCCGTACCGCTGGTTGGTGTGGAAGCCGGAGGCCGGAGTGCTATGCATGGCGACCATGCGGCACCGCTGTCGTTTGGCAGCCCGGGTATATTGCATGGCAGTTTCAGTTACGTTTTGCAAGATGAGGATGGACAGACTCTGGATGTTCATTCCGCCTCGGCGGGCCTCGATTATCCCGGCGTTGGCCCGGAACACAGTTTTTGGAAATCGACTGGGCGAGTTACGTACACGTCGGCCAACGATCAACAGGCACTCGACACTTTCCATCTGGTGGCCCGCAGAGAAGGTATATTGCCCGCTCTCGAATCGTCTCATGCCGTGGCGGTGGCGATTGAATTGGCCTGTCAAAGACGACCCACAGAAATTATCGTCGTCTGCCTGTCAGGACGAGGGGACAAGGATGCGTCCGAAATCGAACGATTGGGCAACAACTGATCCATGTCGGCTATTGATGATCGTTTCAGAGAACTGGCGGCCCAATCCGAAACTGCATTTATGCCGTTCATCACCGCCGGCGATCCGGATTTGTCGTTCACCGGTGAGCTGTTGAAAACGTTGAGTGCTGCCGGCAGCCATCTGGTGGAACTCGGATTTCCGTATAGCGACCCGATCGCAGACGGCCCGGTGATCCAGGAGTCTTACAGCCGCGCGCTCAACGGCAACGTCACCGTGAACGGTATTTTCGAAATGGTTTCGGCGGTATCGCCCCAGTTACGCATGCCGATCGTGGCCATGGTCAGCTACGCGATCATCCTGCGGTTCGGTCCTGAAAAATTTATTGAACAGGCATCATCAGCAGGAATTTCCGGAGCGATCGTTCCCGATCTGCCGGCCGATGAGTCAACTGAATTTGGTGCATGTTGCCGCCAACGCGATTTTAGTTGGGTCCAACTGATCACTCCGACCACGCCAGACGACCGGGCGATCCGGATTGCCAACCAAGCGACCGGGTTTATCTACTACGTATCGATCGCAGGGATCACGGGCGAACGGACGGTGTTGCCAGACGGACTTGCGCAACGGCTGCGGTGGCTGAAACAGCACACAAAAACGCCGATCTGCGTCGGTTTCGGAATCAGCCAACCCAATCAACTCGCGCTGTTGAAGCCGCACGCGGATGGGTTGATCGTCGGGTCAGCGATCGTGAAGCGGATCGCGTCCGCAGCGAATCCGGATCGCCGCCAAAATGTCCTTGACGAAATCCACGATTTTGTACGTGCGATGATTCGTGCCATGGGTCCGTCACTGGCTTAACTTGAAAATTAAATCACGAACCCCCTTTAAGTCGGAATATTTGCTGTCAATTTCCTAATAAAACAAAATGTCCCATTCGAGTACGCCGATTTTGCACTTTGTAATAGAAGCGGACAAAAAAATTCGCTTGACGGATCGGGATATCGCGTACTAGAGTTGAAGGTAGACTTTTCGTTTTGATTCGGAGGTAGGTAGCGTGTCCGCAGAATCAAAAAATTCCGCGATGCAACGATATTTTGCCGGCTTGGCTGAGACCACTTTTCAGTCCCAATTGGGCGTGGTCGATCCCCCCATGATCGACTATATCAGCAGCCTGCTGATCCGTTTTGTGCGCAACGATGTTGTCCATTCCTTCCGCAGTGTCACCGGGCGACCGATCTTGACCATTGCCGAAATGGTGGCCGAAGCGTCGGCGCGACTGGGTGATGCGAAACGGGAACTGCACCAGCATATTGGCGACTTCACCCTGTTTTGGGCCGGTGTGTATCCGGAAGCGTTGCGTAAATCGGTTGAACCATCCGTCAGCGACCAATTCGAAACCTATTGCGCTCATGGACGCCGCGCCTATCGCATCGCCAGCTGCATCGAAACGACTCGCCCGGATGCGCCTGAATCGGAAATTCTCGAACGCATGAGTGTTCGATTCGACCTGTGCTGCTATGGACTTCGAGAAGTCCGACGACAATGGGAAGCAGGCGACGATGCCGATTTCGGGCCAGGCACAATTCTGTTGAATTAGCCCGAATTTTTTCACAGCACGTTGTTGTCATTCCCGCCCTTAATTCAGGACTGAATATTCCTGACCTGTTGTAGGGTTTCGTCAGGCTCGGGTCGGACTTTATAGTCGGCATCATACTGGATGGATTTGACGTGGTGATCCGAGCCGACGACAATCCGCGTCGGAATCGGCAGCCGCCAACCCGCGTCACCGTTGAATGCAGCCAGATCGGCACCGAACCCGAGATAGAGCTGTTTCAGGTCGTCGTCAAATCCATGCACGAGGTCCAATTGTTCCGCGAATAGGTTTTCGGCGTCGTGCAAAATCTCGAAATTCAAGTGGAGCTTTTCAATCAGCTGTTGATTGTGTTTCGGAATCTGCGGTGTGATTGCGAACAGCTTTGCATTTTCTCTGTGCATCTCGTCGACAATGTTGTTCAGAGCTGCCAGCTCTGCGTTGCAATACGGTCACCATCTGCCGCGGAAGAAAGTCAAAACAAATGCGCCATGTCGAGCCAGCTCAGTCGAGTCGACCACGATTCCTCGGCTGTCGGGTAAGGCGAAATGTGGTAACGGGTCACCGGCCTGCGGGATTTGTCGTTCGGCGATCGAATCGGCAACTTTCGCCGTCGCTGCCTTCATGATCTGTTGGGACTTCTCCGGGTACTTTGCTGCGGAAGCTTTTGCGAGTGCATCCAGTTTTTCTTTCAGCGACATTGTTTGCTCCTGTTTTCAGTAAAGATCGCTTGCGAGTTGGAATCGATTGGGTGTCAGATAAACTGTGGATAAATGTCGGCGAAGATATTTTCGAACATTTGGCAGAGAAACGGTAGTTGTTTGGATTTCAACTCGTATTCGTTGCGATGCATTTGATTCGTGCCGGGAAAGCCTATCGCCTGCCGGCCCCGGCAATCCAATTGAATCTTGCCATTTTCGAACCGATTCCTCTCTTATCTTGCCGTTCTCGAAAGATCAATTTCCACTTGGGGCACGCCGCAAGGAATAGCGTGTACGGGGGTTTCTCCTGAAATTAATTCCGCCAGAGTTCAAGGCATCAAACGAACAACGCAACCGTTTTTAATTTTAGGGGCTTTCCCAGGACCAACTCCCAACACTTCTCCATGACTGTCAATCCATTTGCGAAGAAAAGATTTCTGGACGGTCGGGAACCGAAGTGCAGTCGCATAGGCATCGTCGTACGGGACTTCCTTTCTGTCTTTGAAAAGAGCCTCCAATGCGTGGTCGGCAAGTGATTCGAAATGTCGTCGGAGCGAGTCCAAGTGATGCGTGTCGGGAAGCTCATTACCGGAAAACATTTCCATTTGACGCGTCGCTTTCTGTCGGGATCGTCGTTTGGCATCCGAACGAACCGATTCTGAAAGCTTGAGAGCCTTGCGCTCTGCGTCTTTGAAAACTTCGATCCCCTTCAAGTCCCTGGTTGCATAGATCAAGTGAAAATGCGTTCGGTCGCGAGTCGGTTGCAGGACCAAGGCCGTTGACCAGTAGGGATAGGCTCCAACTGCGCCGATTCGATCAGCATAAGCCAAGACAATCGCGTCCTCGCGCGCCCGTCCCTCAAGTCCCTCAATGCGTCGTTCGTAACTATCGTCCCCGAACAAACGCCGAAAACTCGCTTTTACGCCATCACGTTCATCCTCGATAAACCGCTGAATATGCCCCGTCATGAAATTAACGAGCACTTCACAGGGCGATAACTGAATCAGCGGAGCAATGGCCTCCATCGAAAACCCTTTCCAGCCCTTGGGGTCAATCCACAGAAACAGGAAATGACTTCGGCCCTTCGAACGAATCTGCGCAATGATATCTGGAATCGCCGACTCAAATGATTGGTTTAGAGCGATTACTTCAATGTCCGATTGAGCATTTGCAAACGTATCCAGTTGTCGAAAGGCGTTCGCATCAGTCTCCAGAAATATGCAAGTCACGGGAAGCGTTTTTCCATATTTTTGGGCAACGGTCTCGCGGGCAGACTTCAACTCTTCAACTGCAATTGCAAACGACGAATCGCGCAGTTCATTGGATACACTGTTCCATGG
>JBGSXT010000088.1:0-2491 GCA_041751295.1 Mariniblastus sp. | reverse complement strand
CCGATGATCTGGGCGATCGAGGTCTTTGGGTTGTTCATCAAACATATCGTGCTGGCTGTTCGATTGTTCGCCAACATGTTTGCCGGCCACCTGGTCGTCGGAGTATTCATTGCTTTTATCGGTGTGGCCTGGGGCACTGGCCTGATCTGGGGTGTCGCGCCGATGGTGATTTTGGCGACGATTGCAATCAGCCTGTTGGAGCTGCTGGTCGTGTTTATTCAAGCCTACGTGTTTGCGTTTTTGACTTCGTTGTTTATCGGTGCGGCTATCCATCCGCACTGATTTTTATATGCTTACGGAAAACTTGCTGCGTTTTTTACTTGGGATAACTGGAGAACTCTTTGATGTTTAGATATTTGTTCGGGTTCGTCTTCGTCATCGGCGGATTGCTTTTTTGTTCCCCCACATTTGGCCAGGAAGCGGGCGCCAACCTGCTGGCCCAGGCGGATTCTGACACCTATGCCCGACTGTTCCGCGCCGTCGGAGCCGGATTGGCCGTGATCGGTGCTGGAATTGGGATCGGCAAAATCGGTGGTGCTGCCTGCGAGAGCATTGCCCGTCAGCCGGAAGTGGGCAGCCAGGTACAAGGTGCCGGCATTATTTTTGCCGCGCTGATTGAAGGTGCTGCATTTGCCGCGATCCTGCTTTGTCTGGTCTTTTAATGTGACCTGGGCTGTGTCTGATTTGCATCGGCAATCAGGCGCAGCTCAGGGACCGTTTCAAGCTAACGCTTCCAACCTGATGGAATAGTTTCATGTTGATTGACCGACTGATTGATTCTGTCGCGCTCTTGGCCGTCGAAGAGGCTTCGCACGCCGCACCGCCGCTGGAATTTCGCGTCGACACGCTGATTTTTTCGTTCGTGATTTTCCTCGGTTTGACGTTGGTGCTGGTCAGGTTTGCCTGGAAGCCGATCATTCAGGGTCTCGATGCCCGTGAAAAGAAGATCAGTGATCATATCGACAACGCGCGGATCGCCAATGAACAGGCGCAAGCCAACTTGAAACGATACGAAGAGCAATTGGCGGCCGCGACTGGCGAAGCGAAATCGGTGCTAGACGAAGCCCGCAAAGACGCAGTCGTTGCCAAAGAAAAAATTCTTGGTGAGGCTCAAACTGAAGCGGTCCGGTTGCGCGATCGGGCGTTAGCCGATATCGAAGCGGCCCGCAACGCGGCCGTTCGTGAGCTGGCAGAAAAAAGCACCGATTCGGCAGTCTCGCTGGCCGGCAGTATCGTTGGACGTTCACTTCGCAAGGACGATCACGCAAAATTGATTGAGGATTCCATCAGAAGTTTCACCAGCGGCGCATAGGCCAGAACTTTTTCATCAGCAGTTTTCCAATGGACGAAACCCAGTCAGTCACGGTATTCGATTCGGACCAACAGCAGTTGGGCGAGACGTATGCCCATGCGCTGATTGGATTGGGTCAGAAAACCGGTGCCACGCAGCAGCTGCTGGAACAGCTTTCCAGTGTGGGCGATGTACTTCGAAAGCTGCCAAAACTTGGTTCCATGTTGCAGTCGCCTCAAATCGCTCCTGCAGAAAAAATGAAATTGTTGGAAAAGGCGTTTGGCGGCCGGATTGATGGCAAGCTGATGAACTTCCTGAAAATCGTGTTGGAAAAACGCCGTTTCGACTGCCTGCCGGCTATTCAAGCGGCTGCAAAAAAAATCTTCGACGAATTATCGGGCCGAATGCAGGCCACGATCACCACTGCCGAACCGATCGACGACGAGGGCCGCCAGCGTGTCGAGGCCAAATTGGCTGGCATGTTCAACAAACAGATTCAACTTGCGACCCGTACGGACCCGTCGATTATCGGTGGGATGGTCGTCCGGGTCGGGGACACGGTCTACGATGGCAGCGTCAAAAATCAACTCAATCAGGTCCGCGCTCGGGCCTCACAACGGGCCGCCGATGCGATTCGTGCTTCGCTTGATCGTTTCATGACGCGTTGATAACGGACTGGCAATTTTACAGATCACAGACAGTACACAACAAACAAAGTTTTGGGATTTTACGGGGACAAACATGAAGATTAGTGCTGACGAAATTGCCTCGGTCATTCAACAGGAGATCGAGCAGTACGAAAGCCGGATCGATATCAGTGAAGTGGGCACCGTTCTGGAAGTCGGTGACGGGATCGCGCGGGTGTACGGGTTGACCAATGTTGCGGCCGGTGAAATGGTCGAATTTCCCGGCGGAATCATTGGCCTCGCCTTCAATCTGGAGGAAAACAGTGTGGGCGTCATCATTCTGGGTGACTACCTGAAGATCATGGAAGGGGATCAGGTCAAAGCTCTCGGCACATTGTTGTCAGTTCCTGTTGGAGATGCTGTGATTGGACGTGTGCTTGACCCGCTGGGCAATCCGCTCGACGGCAAAGGACCTGTCAGTTCGTCGGAAACCCGACCCGTGGAAATCATCGCTGCGGGTGTGGCCGAACGAAAGCCAGTTTCTCAGCCGATGCAAACGGGACTCAAGGCGGTC
>JBGSXT010000087.1:0-4694 GCA_041751295.1 Mariniblastus sp. | reverse complement strand
GTCGATCACCGTTGATCATGCGGCTGAGGCGCGCAAACCATGAATCCAGTTCTTGCCTGACCAGTTTGGTTCGAGTAATGAATCGATCAGCGTCCTGATCGTTCAGGTAGTTTTGCACATGCCATCTGATATCAGGAACTGCAATGCGAATAATTCCGCCTGATTTGAGCATGCGCTGCGCTTCGGAAAAAAACAAAAATGCCTCGCGTTTCTCCAGATGTTCGACCATATGACTGCTATACACGACGTCAGCCGATTTATCATTCTCGGGCACGTGTACGATAGCGTTTGCCCAACGAATATCTGCAGCCTTTGCGTGTGCAATAAATTCGCGTTGGCCGTCGGTGAGTCGTCCCAATTTATCGAGACACCAAGCGTGCAATGGTCGCCTTGCCAGTTTTACACTGAACGAGCTGTCGTAGTTGCTCCAACCCGGGACTGGAGACTTTCCGCAGCCAACATTGATTCTGAGAGACATTCAGAGTTCCTGTTTTCCTGTTATTTAGAATTCTGCTGGTTGATGAATTCGTGGGCAGTCGGGCATTTAGCCGTTTTCCGATTCGGCAATTTGTCGACGAATCTGTTCGTCGGCGTCAATCGCAGCGCAGGATACTTCCAGCAACTCTGTCAATGGTATCGGACGATTGCGATTGTTATTCGTAATAGCATCGACGAATGCTCGCAACTCAGCCGCGTGCCCTTTGTCCTGACTGGAGGTTTTGAACTTGGTGCGGCTGCCAAACGATCGGGAGGTTCGGAAATTGTCGATCAGCATCACTTTGCCTGCCGCAAAGACTTCAATGCGCTCTTTCGGGAAGTCTTTACTTCCGTTTGCAAGGTAATGAATTGTTGCAATCGATCCGTCTTCGAATTTCAGCTGGATTGTCGCACAATCGCCCAGTCTTCCGTCCCCTTTCGACATCGCTTTTGCATCCACAAGTTCAATTGGTGATGCCGCCAAAAAACGGGCCAAATCAATAAAGTGACATGCTTCTCCGATGATTCGCCCTCCGCCCGTCAACGGATCCTGTGTCCAGTGAGTTGCCGGTATGGCACCCGCGTTGACAGTGATAATGATCGCTTTCGCAGCCGGAGAACCTGCCAGCCAATTTTTAATGGCCACTGTATGAGGTGAAAATCGCCGGTTGAACCCGATCATCAGGCAGCAATCTGGATTGGCCTGTGCGGCGACCTTGACATCCTCAAGTTCAGCCTGACTCAATGCCAATGGTTTTTCCACAAACACATGTTTTCCGGATTGAAGTCCAGCACAAACCAGCCTGGCGTGGGTGTTATGTTGGGTGGTGATAAAAACCGCATTAACATCCGAATCAGTCCAAATTTCATCGACATCAGTCGAAATAACCTGGAAACCGAATTTCTTGCCAGCATGCGCGGCGGATACTCCCGTACTACTGACAATCGTTTTGCGCCAAACATTATCCTTGGGCAACAATGGCAACAGCATTCTGGTTGTGAAGCTACCGGCACCGACAAATGCCACGCCGCATCGCCCTTGATTGTTTTTCAACGGCGTTCCGATTGCAACCGATCGGAGATTCTTGTGACCTAATGCATCAGGCTCGCCATAGTCGAGCACGATTCCCATGGCTCCTCGTTCATTAACCGCCTGGTAACCTTCCAGCGATTTGTCGAATGGGAAGCGATGCGTGATCAACGGCTCAACCTGTATTCGCCTGTCGGCCATCAAATCGAGTACGGCTTCGAAATTGCGTTGTTCAGTCCAGCGGACAAAGCCTATCGGATAATCCATCCCTCGGTCTTCGTAATTTGATTCGTATCGGCCCGGCCCGTAAGAACATGAAACCTGAAATGAAAGTTCCTTGGCGTAAAAGTCGGCGCGTTGGATGTTCAAACCGATCACTCCCACCAATACGATTCTGCCCCGTTTTCGGCACATCAGTGCTGCTTGATGGATCAGTTCGTCGCTCTTTGTCGAGGCAGTGACTAACACGGCATCGACACCATCACCCCGAGTCCACTGCTCAGCAGCGCGAATGGGATCCTGACCCGCACTCAAATCGACTATTTCGGCTCCGAACTGACGGGCGAGGTCAAGTTTCTTTGCGTCGAAATCGATTCCCAGTACCTGGCAACCATTGGCGCGCAGGATTTGTACGGATAGCAAACCAATCAGGCCCAATCCACTCACGACCACTCGTTCACCAAGAGTCGGCTCTAGCAGTCGAACTCCCTGCAATCCGATCGCTCCAACGACCGCAAATGACGCTGTATCATCGGATACATCGTCAGGGATTTTCGCCACTAGGTTCTCTGACACGCTAACCATCTCGGCATGGGGACCATTGCTGATCACCCGGTCACCCGGCAGAAACCGACTGGTGATATCAGCCTCGACGACACGACCGACATGACAGTAACCCAGCGAGATGGGTGTTTCCAGTTTGGCCTTCACTGTATCCAGCGTCGCCCACAGGCCGTCGGTTTTAATTTTTTGCAAAACCTGTTTAACTTTGTCCGGTTGCGATCGGGCTTTGGAGAGCCAACCTCCTTTGCCAAAATCGATTAACATTTTTTCAGTGCCCAGCGAAACAAGCGTTCTAGTCGTTTGAATCAGCACGCTTCCCGAACTTCGCGCGGGGCAAGGGACTTCCGCTAGAATCGTTTCCCCGTTTCCCAGATTTTGCAGGATTTGTTTCAACCAGGTTCTTTCAATAATTAGGCTTTGACAGAAAAGGGCTGACCCTTTGGAGGTCAAGCGATTGATCAATGTTTTTGCTTTTTCCAGAGAGGGTCAGACCTCTTTTCTGACAAAGCCTAGATTTTAACTAAGGGTGATTCTGAATCATCAACAATTGGCTCCTGTCCGGCGAGTACACGGACCAGATTGCTGGCCACAGCGTCAATGTGCCAAACCTCAGCAATGGCAGCACTGCTGCGGGCAAACCGCAACCTCAGTTCACTGTCCTGAATCAACTTCAACATGTTTTCGTCCAGTTTTTGCTCATTGTTGAACATAAATCCGTTATCGTTTTCCCGCACCAAGTGTCCTCTGGCGGCCCGAACACCCTCCGAAGCAATGATCGGCAGGTGAAAATGAATCGCCTGATTGAGCACAACCCCCCAGCCGTCGTATTTGGAAGGCATGACAAAAATGTCCGCTTGCTGGAAATATGTTTCCAGTTGTTTCGTGGTTTGATTACCGGGCAATCGAACAATGATATTCTCAGGCAACCGGGAAATCTCCGCCTCCAGTTCAAGCCGCTGATTTCCTTCACCGCAAATTGTGTATTCGATCGACTGTTCAATGCGACTGGCAAGCCGTCCCAACGACTGTATGCTGGTCAAATAATTCTTGCGATCAATCAGTTGCCCAACGCTCAGGATTCGACAGATTCCATCGTCACTGGGCTTTGCGGACCAATCAGGCGTTGGATAATGTTCAAAAAATCCAAATCGTCGGTAAGTGGGCCGTGTGATACCGGCGTTGCGGAAGTCGTCTGCGCAACGATCGCCATTTGCCAGAATGGTGAACGCTGAATGGTTCAGAAATTGACGAAAACAGTACGATTTCAAACGAGAGGGTTGTTGCCGGAAACCCTCGGTAACCAGGAATGTGTTTTGACCTCTTCTAAGGCTGTTACGAATCAGAAACGCAGGAATATAATTCGGATCTATGGCACCATAGTAAATCACTGTCGGGTTGGCAGTCGTTTCTTTCATTGTGCTGGGCAGCTTCAAGTAACTCGATGATAGTTCGACGTATTTTGTTTCCTGCCAGCCTAGGCCGCGCCGGTGAACGGGCAATGGACGAAAACACAATCGATCCAATTTGGTGTTGTTCCGAAATACATCGGTATTGAATATTTCCAGGAAATGTGGATTTGGAAACGGCGCAACAAGGGTGATCGGATGCAAACGTCCAGCCACAATCCTGGTCTTGGTGTCAGTCACTTTCCGGCTTGGGTTGGAACAGCCAGATAACCAAAAAAATGAAAATCAGATTGATAGGTGTTGCTATCGATCCGAATCCGCTGGATTCGACAATTCCAGCAAGCAGCATGTAGCCCAACAGCATCAGGGTCAGAAAATAGAGCTTCGTTTCTCCAACGGTTTTCAGCCATTTTCTGTCAAACAGTTTGTATAAACATTGCAGGTAGAAGAACGACCAAACTGCAAGATTCAAGACTCCTCCATCGAACATGACGCTCAGATAGGCACAGTGGCTGCGTACGCCCATGATCTCATGCTCTGTTCCCAAACCATATCCGAACCACGGCCGCTCGCGGACGAATCCCCATGAATAATCCCAAACCTCAAATCGGTCCAAATAGTCAAAGCGAACGTTGGAACTTGATTTGTCGTGGAGAAAGTAATTTGTAATCACATTATTCGAACCCAGCGAGTTCAGGGCGAACTCCTGCAGGCCAATCAGAATCACCGGCAAAAAGACCAATGCCAGGATCGTCGCCACGACAGTTATTATCAATACCGTTACGCGATTCTTGCGACTCCGGCGCTCCACGAAAAGAAAAGCAATGGCTCCAAACATGGCGACCATGCTGGTGCGACATCCCATCAGCACTATAAACGACATGCATCCCAGCAAGGCAATGATTCGCAGCGGGGGCCAGGGAAGCAAAGCATACAGCGTCATTCCCGCTACCGCTGTCCTGACGCTGAGTGCGTTGCGGTTCACTTCCGACTCGGTA